>JAEWKL010000574.1 GCA_023386115.1 Pseudomonadota bacterium | reverse complement strand
GGCATCGACGGGTCGATGCCAAGGCGCGAGGGTATTATGCCGCTCCTAACGTGTTACTTCGCCGTTGGCATTGCCAACTTAACAAATGTAGCTGGCGGAACTGCGACGCTTGATAGCCTGTCGCCCTATTCGCACAGGAGCGACGATGCATAAATCATCGCAATATTCCGCGTGGCAACTTCTGCCGCATTGATGCGGCTGGATCGTCAAGCAGGTTGAGTGCTTGGCATAGCCGGATATCGAAACGCCAATCCACCGCTGGTCAAAGCTGCCAGCTCAAGTGGGACTGGAGGCATGTGCCATGCCGTGAGGGCGCGGACATGGATGCCTTCAGCCAGATTGCCTGACCAATCGGCACCAGAGCCGACGGGGTGGATGCAGGCACCTCCAGGGTTGAGCGAAACGAACCTTGTCTCTGGCATGATGATTGGAGGCATCAATCAACGTGATTGGCATCGTTTCTTCATCATCATCAGGATAGCTTAATAAAAATGCTTGAGTTCTTGCTTCTATTCTGATATCATGATGTTGAAGCCTTCCGGACTGGTCCTTGAATTCCGTAGCTTCAGCAATCTCTCTCCACAACCGCGAGGTTGGCGGAGATTTTTTTGCTATTTCACTGTGTTTTATATGTGATAAATCAGCAACTTTCGGCGCATCTTCAGAGGAAGAGGCAAATCATTCTCATTTGCTCTCGGATTAATGGTCAGCGTTGTATGATTGCACTATCCAGTGTGTGGCTATCAGCGCTGTGATTGACCTGCGGCTCCCACGAAAGGGGAACTTGCAGCTCCTGCGAAAGGGAATAGGACCAGATGATCAGAAGGCTCTTGCTCACCAGCGTGGCCACCGCACTCCTGTCGGGCGTTGCGTCTGCCGCCGATCTGCCCCGCCAAGCGCCGCCACCACTGCCGCCGCCGCCGCCGCCGCTCTTCACCTGGACCGGCTTCTATGCTGGCTTCAACCTCGGCTACGGCTTCGACGCCTCCAACCATAACAACACCGCCACGGTCATCGGGGTCGGTCCGGGTGCGACCCCGGCCACCAGCCTGTTCCTGGCCAACGCTGGGGGCGTGCTCGTCCCAGCCACTGGCGTCGTGGCCTTCGGCGGCCGCAACAGCATCGACGGCTTCTCGGGCGGCGGCCAGATCGGCTACAACTACCAGTTCACGCCCGGCAGCGGCGTCGTGATCGGCTTCGAGGCCGACGCCCAGTACGTCGACTTCGGCCGCGACCGCAACCGCTTTGCCTTCACGCCGGGCCTGAACCCGGGCGCGCTGGTGTTCAACCCGAATGGCCTGTCGGGCCTCGACTTCTTCGGCACGGTGCGCGGCCGCCTCGGCTACGCCTGGGACCGCACCCTCCTGTACGGGACCGGCGGCTTCGCCTACGGCTCGGGCGGCGGGCGCGACTTCGGCCTGCCGAACGGGTCCAACAACGACTTCAAGACCGGGTGGACCGCGGGCGGCGGCATTGAGTACGCCCTGCCGACCGACTCCTTCCTGAACTTCTTCCGGTCCTCGGCCGTGACGATCCGGGTCGAGGGCCTGTACGTCAACCTCGACCGCGGCACGGGCTTGAACGGCGCGTTCGCGGTGGTGGGCGGCCGCACCTACCGGGTCAGCGACGCCGACGTGGCCGCGTTGGCCATCGCCAACCGTCGCCGCTCGGACGAGTTCGCGGTGGTGCGCGCCGGCGTCAACTACAAGTTCGGCTCGTACTAAGTGACCACCAGCAAGGTTTGGCGGAGCGTCCCCAGCCCCTGATCAACTGGCCGCTTTGCCAGACGGCGCCCCAGGAGTTTCTCCTGGGGCGTTGCGCATTGCCAGGGTGCACCGAAGCTGCGGAGGCTTGCTCGGCCACGACTTCAGACCTGGATGGTTCCAAGAGCCGTCTGCGCCGCCGCCGAACCCCTCCGCACGCAGGGCGGGACGCCCGGCGACAGGCTGGCGAGGCCGCGGGACCATTCGAGGACGGTATCGGGGATTGTGGCTTCGGCCATGCCATCCAACGAGGCAGAAGGCCGAAAAACGCAAGCTGGTTCAATGACCGTCTAGGCGATATTCTGAGTGCCCAAGTGATTGATTTTCAACATTTTGTTGGCGGACTCTGACTCCGTTCGCCGTGGTTCGAATCCACGTCCCCCAGCCACTCGACTTCCCTACGATCCTCCTCTGCTACGACGAGAACATTCAGGACCGGGCGGGAGAACAGGTTCTCGTTTCGAGCTTCCTGATTGCCGCCAGAGCAAGCTCTGGACCGCGGTTCAGGTAGTGGGCATCGAGGATCGAGCGGACGTCCCGGAGCGAGTGCCCGGTGAGCGTCGCGATCTCCGCTTCAGAGCATCCCGCGAGCGCCAGGCGGCTCACCGCCGTGCCCCGCAGGTCGTGGTACGTGAGGCCGGTGATGCCGGCGGCGCGGCGCGCCTTGCCCCAGGACGAGCGGAAGCCGTCGCCGGTCCAGGGCCGGTCCTCCGAGCTCAACAAGATCACGGGGCTGGTACGCGGCGTCGCGTCGAGAATCGCCTTCAGCGGGCAGCCGACCGGGATCACCACCCGGGCGCCAGTCTTCGATTGCTTGAGGCGGATCATCGCGCCGTCGTAGGCCGACCAGGGCAGCCGCAGCAGGTCGCCGTGCCGCTGCCCGGTCCAGAGGGCCAGAATCCGCGGCAGGTGGAGGTGCGCCGGCGCCGTCCTGAGGAAGCGCGCCTCGTCATCGTCCGTCCACACCTTGTCGGTGCGCTCGGTCCGGTCGAGGCATACTTTTGTAAGCGCTTGAATCGGAGTATACTGCCATAGGCTCAATCACACGCTACCAAAATGCAAAAGTTATTCTCGACCGACAATGTTCCCCAGAAGGATCGTTTCCGCCAATGGCGCGAACTATGCGAAGACCGGTTAGTCCCGATGATGCAAAATTGCTTAGACGACGAACCTTTTCAAGCCTTGATTGAGGGTATCAATATCGGTGCATTTAGCTTCACGAAATTTTCGTTACAAAATCTGCGCGCCTCGACGACATCAAGGACGATCCGGCATAGTAATAACAAGACAGACGTTTTGTTCCTTAGTATCGTGCTGTCTGGCTCGGTGGGCGCGAGTCAAAATGACCGATCAAATATTGATAATGTCGGGGATTTTTCTATACGTGATCCAAATACACCTTGGGAAATCGAACATAGAGGATATAGTGAGGTTCTTGCCATTGAAATACCGCGAAACAGATTGGAAGACATGCTGGGATCATCCCGGCTTTTCGCGGGCTTGACCGTAGAAGGCCATCTTCCAGTTACGGCTTTGGCACGCTCATTCTTATATAATCTTAGTCAAATTGGTGGACAGCTGACGTCTGAAGCAGCAGAGCGCATGAGTTCGACTGGTATCGATCTTATCGCGGCTAGTATCGCTGAGAGAATGGCTCTCGAGATACCTGGTTCTTTAAAGAAATCTCTCACCATACAAAAGGCAAAATCCTATATCGATAACAATATAGGTAGCACTGATTTGAGCCCGCTACAGGTATCAAGCGCCGTGGGTGTATCACTGCGCCACTTGCAAATCCTATTTCGCGAGATTGGGCAAAATATTTCCACCTATATATGGCATAGACGCTTGGAGAAGGCGGCACGCCGCCTTTCTGATCCAATCAGCTCACACATAATGCTGAATGAGATTGCCTTCAGATGCGGCTTCTCAGATCAAGCTCATTTTTCGCGCCGCTTTCGGAATCAATTTGGTATGACCCCGAGCGAATACCGCTATGAGGCACTCATACGTAGATCTGCCGGGCATATGATGAGCGGACAAAAATAAAACATAATGGATAACATTGCTGCTCACACTTTATTAGATCCCAAGCGGTGTTGTCATTGCCTCAGCGCTGTTCGCATCTGGATTACAACAGTCCGCGCCAATTTCATCCCGATCGAGATCTTGACCATCATAGAAAATAAAATAGTAACGAGCCATTTTTGCCTTGCACCTGGAAATATGAATGAGCATCGATGGATAATTTCGTGTGTGAATGAAGGCATGAACTAGTGTTTAAATCGCCCTTTTGGTGCGTTCATCCACCCTTGCGCCTTGAGGTTTGATTTCTGAGCGGCAGTCCTATTCCGTCGGATTTGACCAAGCCCGATGCTCTTGGCGTACCTGGAACACTGGGTTGCGTAATTGGCGGCGACCATCGGGTAGTCCGGCGGCAAACCCCACTTGCGGCGGTATTCATCAGGGGTGAGTCCACGCGATGCCAGGTGGCGCCTGAGCGCCTTGTAGGGCCTTCCGTCTTCCAGGCTGATGATGTGATCCGGGGTGACCGTCCCTCGGATTGGGACGATAGGCATGAACTTGCGTTTCACAGGCGCTAGTGGTTCGCACAGCTTCACCAATCTTGCGTGAGTTGCCGCAATGAGGCTCGTCAAATCGAATGCCGCAACATTTTTCCTTGTAGCGTAGGCGTCGACGATATCGGAGGCGAGGCCCGCGATATGTGCGTCCTTGTGAGAAACGTCATCCATAAGTGAAATCCAAACTGCCTATTTTTTTATCAGAAACAATATAGACGACAATCATCAGAATGGGTCAAGTATTGATACTGCGCGTCATATTGAATTTCGCTGAGAAGCAAATCATGGTTATGACAGGTTGTTAGTGTATCACAAATTATCGCCCTGGTTGTAGCTGCGCGGATCCATGCTTAATGAGTAGCACGTCTTGAAGATATTCCTATCTGGAACAGCTCCAACGGCTCCGCTACCCTCGCCTCGATGGAGCAGCGAGGGAGCTCGGTATGATGCTGGAACAGATTACCTAATCGGCGATCAGAGTGTCGTATGCCGCCTGTTTTCCGTGGGGGTAAGGAAACCTCATTTTGGAGACAGGCATTTCCGCTTAGGCTTGAGCGGAATCAAAATGGTTGCCGTTCCGACATGCATTGCTGGTCTGGATCCACCAGCCCGCACGCCGCCCACCCGCGACGAGGTCTGCGAGGGGCTGGTCGAGGTCGAGCGCGGGGCGGCCAGCCAGATCCGGCAGCGCACTGCCTCGCCCGGAGCACTCGCCGTCTCGCGCTGGCCTGGTGTTCATGTCAAAGATTGCGACACGCGGAAGTTTCTGAAGGATTATATCTGGTCCAAGGCTCACGGAAGAAGCTTTGAGACATTGTTCCGTGATCGTGAGGGGTGGTCCATGCGTAGTGGCCGCCGGAAAGCCGCTCAGGCACGTGAGATGATCGCTGCGCTTCTGGCTTTCGAACTCTCCTCCCATCGCGGGGAGTGCTCGTAGCGCACAAAACTCTAACACAGGCAATCGCTAACGCCGCGACGGTTTAGCACATTGCCGGTGGCACGGACCGCCATGACGCTGCGTAAGAACAGACTGGGCACATGGGGCTAAGTACAACGGCGGAAGTCATGTGGGATGTGCTCCGATGATGGAGCAGACACCGCCTGGCTTGCGGTTGTAACGGTCGAAGAAAGCCTGGGCGGCTTCAACCAGGGCGTCGAGGTCCACATCGAGAACGGCAGGTCCAGGGCGCGTGGCCGCTGCCGCACCAGCTCGGCCAGCCGCTCGCGAGAGGCGGCTCCGGTTTTGGCCGGCTCGCCCGAGCGCGGCGCGTCGGAGAGGTCGTCGATGCTCTCGGCCTCGTAGCGATGGATCCAGCGTCGGACCGTCTCACCGCTCTCGCGCACGATCGCGGCGACTTCGGACACGGTGAGGCCCTGCTCGGCCAACAGCAGGATCATCTGCGCACGCGTGCGGACCCGGACGTCACGCGTCATGCGATGGAGATCGTCAAGCCCGCGCAGCTGATCGACGTTCAGCTTGTCGAGATGCAAGGCACGCATCGCCGCCCCCTTTGTAATACTTCCAGAATGCCACAAAATTATGAGAACGTACTTAGAGAAACCAGGGGGCAAGCCCAGCACTCAGATCTTATCCTGAGAGTTTCTCGCTGTCGTACGTGCCGGGGTAACGCTCTGCACGGGGAGCATTTGTGAGCCGACGAACGCACTGATCGGATGGTGCACAGCCATGGTCATCGTCTTTGGGCTGATCGTATGGAGGCCAGCGGTACAGCTGGGAGCGGGTCCACCGATCTCCCGCCCTGCCTGGAAACAGCGCGTATGGCAGCAGGACATGAACCACCGCCGTCGCACGTCACCCGCTCGTCATTGAGGACTTTTAATCCCTGTTTTTACGGCAAAATCTGATGGAGGCGTCCGTGTCCGATGCTGCTCTGGCCCCCACACTTCCGGGCGGGAATGCGCCGACTGGTAGACCCGCCCTCGATCACAGCGTCCATCCGGGCAGCGTCATCGTCTTCCTCCTCATTCTCATCGCCGGTCTCGGCTACGCCGTCGTCAGCCTGATCGCCGACATGAACGCCGTGCATCAGGAGCCGCTGGCCGTCGGCGCCTTCGCGCTTCTTGGCCTCGCCCTGTTGATCGCGCTCGGCTTCGAGTTCGTGAACGGCTTCCACGACACCGCCAACGCGGTCGCCACGGTCATCTACACGCACTCGATGCCGCCGCTCGTGGCGGTGGTCTGGTCGGGAGCCTTCAACTTCCTCGGCGTGATGCTCTCGTCGGGCGCGGTCGCCTACGCCATCGTCACGTTGCTGCCTGTCGAGCTCATCCTGCAGGTCGGCTCGGGCGCGGGCTACGCGATGATCTTCGCGCTGCTGCTCGCGGCGATCATTTGGAACCTTGGCACCTGGGCGCTCGGCCTGCCGAACTCGTCCTCGCATGCCTTGATCGGCTCGGTGCTCGGCGTTGGCCTCGCCAACCAGTTCATGGGCGGCCAGGACGGCACCTCGGGCGTCGACTGGAACCAAGCGCTCGGCGTGTTCAAGGCGCTCGCCTTCAGCCCCATCTGCGGATTCGTGCTCGCTGCCCTGCTGCTTCTGGCGCTGAAGTTCGCGGTGCGCCGCAAGGACCTCTACGAGGCGCCCAAGGGCGACACGCCGCCGCCCCTGTGGATCCGCGGCCTGCTGATCCTGACCTGCACGCTGGTGTCGTTCTTCCACGGTGGCAACGACGGCCAGAAGGGCATGGGTCTGATCATGCTGATCCTGATCGGCGCCGCTCCCACCGCCTACGCCCTCAACCGCACCATGTCCGCCGACGCCACGCCGGCCTTCGTGCAGACCTCGCAGGCCGCCAGCACCGTGTTCGCGGCTCGCGCCGACGGTGCCGCCCAACCGGATGCGGCCCAAGCCCGGAAGACCGTCGCCGCGGCGCTGAAGGCGAAGGAGCTCAACAGGCCGGAGGTGTTCGGTGCCCTGGCCGCCTTGTCGGCGGACATCGCCGACGTCGTGAAGAACTACGGCTCGATCCGTCAGGTCCCTGCGGCCGCCACCTCCAACGTCCGCAACGACATGTATCTTGCCGCCGACGCGATCCGGCTGCTGTCGAAATCCGGGGCCTCCTTCTCGGAGGCGGACACGAAGACACTCAAGAGCTATACCGACCTCCTGAATTCCGGGACCCGCTACATTCCCGACTGGGTGAAGGTCTGCGTCGCCCTGGCGCTGGGCCTCGGCACGATGGTCGGATGGAAGCGCATCGTCGTCACCGTAGGCGAGAAGATCGGCAAGACGCATCTCACCTACGCGCAGGGCGCCTCCGCCGAGATCGTTGCCGCCGGGACGATCGGGCTGGCGGAGCTGTACGGCCTGCCGGTCTCGACCACGCACATCCTCTCGTCCGGCGTTGCCGGCACGATGGCGGCGAACGGCTCCGGCCTGCAACTCGCCACGGTGCGCAACATGGCGCTCGCCTGGTTGACGACACTGCCGGCCGCGATCCTGATTGCCGGAACGCTGTTCTTCATCCTGCGCCACGTGTTCTGAGCCGGACGGCGCTCGCGCAGGCGCCGACTGGGCGCAAGCACCCAGGCTGAACGCGAGGCCTGGGTGCCTGCACCGGAGAGCGACCGGCGCCGGACGTCGTGACCTTGTGATGCAATCACGATGGATCGGCACCGAAGGAGACTCCGTTGGGAAACTGACCTAAAGCATCGATACCGATTTTGCAGACGAATTCATCGTGGAACCCCGATCGACGCTGATCGAGCCCCCGTCTTGATGGAAAAATATTCTAATACTGCCGCGCCTTCGAACGGATTCGTTCGGAGGCGCAAAGCAAGCCCGAACGGGCGTCGACGCTGATGC
>JAEWKL010000444.1 GCA_023386115.1 Pseudomonadota bacterium | reverse complement strand
AGCTTGTCCTTGAGGGCGGGGCTCACGCGGCCACCCCGCTCGCCGGGCGCCGCGCGGCGATCCGGTCGCAGACGCTCAGGGCTTCCTCGGCCTGCCCGAATCCGAACAAGCGCGCCGCGAGCCGCAGCCGGCGCTCGTCACGCATCGAGGCGAGCTGGGGCCACAGGTCTTCGAAGATCTCGGGGGCCACCCGCATGATACCCTCGCCCCGCAGGGCGAACTCGCGGAAGAGATCCCGCGAGGTGCGCTCCCCGGCGCGGGCCCGCACCACTCGCTCGCGCAGCGCGGCCCGCGCGGTCATGGGCAACTCGTCGAACGCTCGCATCCCTTCTGTCCCCATCTGTCCAAATCCCCAGAGGGATTCTGCCACTCGCTGAACGATTCGGACTGGACGCCAAGGCAGTTTTTTTTGCAGCCGACTGATTCGTCAGAGTGGGCTCTTCGAGGGAGAGGGCTCATCAGGCATGGTGAACCGGATGCGGTATGTTGTCCTTCCACACCCCGTTAACGGTTCCGGCTGGTTCGGGATTGCCCCGGAGTCCGGGCCGTGGTTGTCTAGCCTGGCAACCGGGAAGGACCCCCGCTCTGACCCTCGCTCGCCGGATATTGAAAGCCTTGACCGCCACCGCCTGAGCCCCGCGCTCGGCGCCCTTCGCGCGTCCCGCTTTCTATCCCTGCGAGCTCCCCCCGATGACCAAGAAGCCGAACTCGTCGGCGGCCGCCCTGCGCGCCGCCCTGCTTGATTCCACGCCCTTCACCGGCCCCCGCGACGGCAAGGGCCTGCGCGCCCCGGCCGAGCGCGCCGCCGGTGGAGAGCTAAAGGGCTACAGCGTCCTAGAGGACCTGCGCGCGGTCGTGACGCCGCTGCTCCACCTGAACCTGAGCGTCCGGTGCCACCGCGCGATCGAGCGAGCCTACGCCGATCCGGACATCCGTCGCCTGGAGCGCCTGGAGCGCCTCCTCGACGCCGAGGCAGCCCGCAAGGACCTGCCGCCCAGCGTGGGTCGCTCGCTCCGGGAGGTGAGCGGCGCCCTCGTCTACCACCGCGCCGAGCTCGGCTGCAGCACCGCGCAGGCGGTCATCTCCGCCCGTGCGCTCGCGGCGGCCACGCTTTTCATCGAGACCGGCGAGCATCTCGACCGCGCCATGATCCTGATGCGGCACGCCATCTTCCGCGCCGAGGAAGCGCAGTATGCCGAGCCCGAGCCGCAGCCGGGGCCGATCTATCCGCACGTAGAGGGCCGGCCCCTACAGGCTGAAGCCTGGGTGCATGCCTGGACCGTCATCGGCACGGCCCTTCGCATGATCGAGGATGAAGAGGCTATCCTCCGCGGTGGCGCGGGGCAGCAGGCCGATCCCTCGTCCGGATCGGACGGCGACCTCTACCTCGAACTGGACCTGCCGGATGTCGAGCAGGGCAAGCTCTCCGCCGAGGAGATTCTGGCGGTAGCGCGGGCGCGTTGGGTCCTCGACGAGGGGGCGCGGCGCCGGGCGGCCGCGGTACCGCCGTCGCTCGTCGTCGTGCCGGCGCTCGATCACCTGCCTGCGCCGTCGAAGAGCGCGCAGGATCGCCGCGACACGCCGCGCGCCGAGTACGACGCGATTGCCGCGAAGGCGCTGCCGCTGCGCCCGGCCCCAGATCCGCAAGCCTTCGTCGAAGCCGGGGCAGCCCGCTTCCCGTGGGCGCGCGAGATCCTGGAGGCGATTGCGCAGGACCTCGTCGGAGCCCGGTTCGCCTGGCTGCGGCCGACGCTCCTGCTCGGCGCCCCGGGCTCGGGCAAGACGGCGCTCGCGCGGTGGATCGCCGGCTACCTCGGGCTCGACTTCACGCTCTACGGGGTCGGAGGCTCCGCGGACGTGTCGTTCAGCTCGACCTCGCGGCAGTGGTCGACCGGGCGCGCCTCCGTACCGCTGCAGGCGATCCGGCGCGCCGGGAGCGCCAACGTCATCATCTGCCTCGACGAGATCGAGAAGGCGTCGCACGACCGGCGAAATGGGGCATTCGGGGACGCCGCGCTGGGTTACCTCGAAAGGGCGTCTGCGAGCGCGCTGTTCGACAGCTACCTGGAGTGCCCGGTCAACCTCTCGGCGGTCACCTACCTCGCCACGGCTAACGAGATCTCCGGCGTCCCCAGCCCGCTGCGCGACCGGCTGCGAATCCTGCGCGTGCCGCTTCCGCGCCGCGTCGACCTGCCGGTGATCGCGGCCGCCATCGTGGCCGAGGTGCGCGAGGAGCGCGGGCTCTCTGCCGAGTGGCTGCCCGACCTGTCGCCGGAGGAGCTGGCGCTCGTCGCCCGGCATTTCCGCGGTGGCTCCCTACGCCCCCTGCGCCGGCTGGTCGAGACCGTGCTGGCCGGGCGCGAGAGCCTGGCCCCCCGGCACTAGCCCCCTTCCGACCCTTCGCCACCCCTGCACGCCCGGAGACCGTCATGACCAGCCAACGCCCCAAGCGCGCCTTCCTTCCTGTCCTCGACGCCGCCCTCACGACCGTGCGCGGACGTGACAGGGACGGCCTCGTCCGGCCCGAGCTCGCCACCTGCGCAGTGGCGATCCTGCAGCTCGGCGCACGCGCCTATGCCCTTGGGCTCTACACCCCCTCCGATGCTCGCCTTCTCAGCCAGGCGGTCACCCGGCTCGCCGAAGCCCTCCCTGCCAACCCGGACGACCGTCGGGAGCCGAGGTCGTGAAACGGATCCGAGGCCCCCCTCTGAAGAAGGAGCAAACCCGTGATCGCAGATGAATTCCTCTCCATCGCCGGGCCCGCCCTGCGCCATCACCGCGGCGCGGATTCAGTCCGCGTCATCGCCGTCGAGCCGACGCAGCACGGCCCCCTCGTCCGATGGGAGGGCTCGCTCCTCGCCTCGGAGCGCGAGCGCAAGCCGGATGGCGGGGCCTCGTTCGTCGGCGTGGTGCCCGGCCCCGTCATCCTCGACGTCCTCGCCCGCACGCTCGCCCTGCGTTGGCGCGACGGTGCGCCAAGGATCCGCAAGGACTGGGACGAGAAGCTAGGCCGGCGGCATCGGGCGATTTTCGACCGCTGTTCGTTCGAGTGCAGCGGCGGATGGCGTTGGCTTTGGGAAGCCGGCGCCGAGATGATCAAGGACAACGGCATCCCAAAGGGCTTCCGTTCAAGTCAGCTTAAGGAAAATTTCGGCACGATCAGGTGGTATTACGACTCGAACGATGACTGCGAAGATACGAGCAGCATCATCGATGCCGTAGAGCATCTATCCGCATATGTCTGCGAGGACTGCGGTAAGCCCGGCCGCGTGAGGCAAGGCGGATGGATGCGCTGCCTCTGCCCCGAGCATGCGGGCGGCCGCCGGATTGCCGGCGGTGGTTGAGGTCTACCGCAATCGGACGCGCCGGTGCTGGAGCCTGCGCGTAGGGGGGCGGGTCGTCGGCTACGCGGACACCGTCGCGCTCGAATCCGTCCGGCTGCGGCACTCGGAGGCCGCACGGATTCGAGCGGTCAGCACCGGCGCCCGGACGGTGCATGCGGTGGCGGCAGGCGAGCTCTCGTCGGCTCCCCGGTCCCCAAACGCGGCCCGCCTCCGGTACCGCATCGAGGCCCCCGGCTTCCGGGCCGGAGAGGATGGAGTGGTCGTCACCGCCGCGGCGGCGGCCTGGTTCGAGGCCGATGGGTCGGCCTGGGTAGCTGGGGGTGTGCCGTGACGACGATCCTCGTTCTCTCCGATCTTCACGTCGACGCGGCGCCGTACGAGCTCCCGCCGGGCCCGCGGGTCGACCTCGCGATCGTCGCCGGGGACGCAGCTGACGGCCTGACGCGGCGGTCGATCCCCTGGGTTGCTGAGCACATCAGGCCGCGTGCCCGGCACGTCATCTACGTCCCGGGCAACCATGATTTCTACGGGACCCGCATCCCGGACGAGATCAACCGGGGGCGGGACGCCGCGATCGCGGCTGACCTGACGCTGCTGGACGCCGGGCAGGTCCGCCACGTCGACGGCATCCGGATCGTCGGCGCCACCCTCTGGACCGATTACCTCATCGGCGAGGACGTTGGGTACTCGCAGGCGTGGGCCATGAGAGAGTGCGGCGACCGCGAGCGCGGCATGCGCGATCACCGCCGGATCCAAGTCCGCGATCGGCGCGGCACGCCGGCCCCCTTCCGCCCGCCGGCCGCGCAGCTCCTTCACCTGGAGCACCGGGGCAGGATCGAGCGCGTCCTCGCGGAGCCGCACCATGGCCCGACCGTGGTGGTGACCCATCACGCGCCGCACCCCCTCAGCCTCCCGTGGGGCCGCCCGGACGAGCCGACGTCGGCCGCGTACGCCTCGGACCTCTCGGCCCTCATGGAGGGCCCGAACGCGCCCGCGATCTGGATCCACGGGCACGTCCACCGCTCGGTCGACTACTGCGCGGGCCGCACGCGCGTGCTCTCGAATCCGCGCGGTCACGACACGAGCTACCGCCGCCGGGACGGGACCTGGATCGACGGACGCGAGAACCCTGACTTCGATCCGCACCTGACCGTGGAGCTCTGACCATGCGCGCCGTCCTCGCCCTGCTGATCGCCATCGCCCCGGCCGCCGCCGGAGAGCGTCAGCCCGCCCCCGGCCGGTACTGCTCGCAGGGGATCGACCTGCCGGAGGTCTCGATCGGGCCGGAGCCTGGAACAGCTGGCATCGACCTGATGGACTGCACGAAGGTGAAGATTGCCCATGGCCGCCTGCGCTCGCCGAGCTGCTACGGGATGGGCGGGGCCCTCGTCCCATACGATGTCGACCTGGTCGTCGAGGCGGACGGGACGCTGCTCCACGACGGCGCCCGGTACCGGCGCTGCCCCTAACGAATCAGGGGCGCCGGCCTTGCGACCGGCGCCCCCCTAGATGCGGCTGAAGTCTCGGACTTAGTCGAAGAGGTCGAGCTCCTTCAGGGTGCTGTTTGATGTGCTCCCGGACGACGGACGCCGCCTCGTCGCACCAGTTGAGATAGCTGTAGGGCGCGCACGCCCAGACCTGCCCCTCGTCACTCAACTCGCCGTCCCCGATCGAATCGACCCATCCAGGCCGTTCCGGGGATGTTCCGCTTTTTGTGGAAAACTGGAAGAGGGGTGCGAGCGGCGCTTGGCGTTACGAATCAGTAGGTTGGCAGGGGTTCAGGGCAGGCGGACCGGTCGCGCCCCGGGGCCGCCGATTCGGCTCCGGATGGCCGGCGCGGCCGCTGCCTGGTCGGCCGCGAGCCACACCCCCACAGCCATCCACGAAAAAAAGTTTGACCTCCATATTTGCCCGCCTGGCGGTTTGAAGGCGGCGGTGGGGGATTCCTGCCACCACCCCGAAACATGAGGCCTAGCCGGGCATCCTGGCACGTCGGGCACCCATACTTTCCAGATTTGCTACGGTATCGCTTAAATACTAGGATCGACCAATGTTGACGCCGTGGTGCAAGTAGTTCCGCACTAGACGATTTCGAAGACCCAGCTCGGCCTCAGAGGTCGTGTCGGTGTGGTGCCCGGCTCGACGACCGAGACCGAGATCGAGAGCTGGGGATGATCGATGACATTGTCGGGCACGACCGCGCCCTGGATTTTCGCTGGAACGTGCCGGCGTGCCTCCTCGCCATGACCGGCCTTCCGGACGTGTCGGACCGCCTCTACGACCAGGCCCGCAGGAGCATCCTCGCCGCGGCCTGCATCGCGGCCGACGAGCGGCCGGGCGACCCTGAGGCGTGGTGGATCTCCTACTCCCGCAGGAAGGAGTTCTATCGCGACACCCAGCGCTACCTCGGCCTGCCGTACACCTACGACCGCGTGACGCGCGGCGTGGCGGAGGGCATCGAGAACGGCCTCCTGGAGGAGGTGCGGGCCGTGCCCGGCGCGCACCTCGCGGCGAACCCGCGGCAGAGCAGGATCCGGGCGACGCCCGAGCTACTGCGCCTGTTCCAGGACGCGCCCTTCGAGTACCAGCGCCGGCCCGCCTCCATGGTCCTGCGCGATGGCGAGGGACGGCCTATCCCGCTCCCGACGACGCAGGCCGTGCACCGGCTCCAGCGGGAGATGGACGCCCTCGAAGGCTACTTCGGCAGCATCCGCCTCACGCTCGGCCAGGGCGACGGATGGAAGCACGCCAGGCGCACCCTGCGGGCCCGGAGCGAGCGGACCGGCAACTGGGCCTCGGTCACCCCCGAGCCGTGCCTCCACCCCGTCCGGATCTTCAGCCGGGCGTCCGTTGCGAAGGGCGGCAGGCATTACGCCTGGTACCACCAGCTCCCATCGGCCCGCCGGGCGGAGTGCCTCATCAACGGCGAGCTCATCATCGAGCCTGACTTCTCGGCCCTCCACCCGCGCCTGCTCCACGCCATGAAGGGCGTCGAGATGCGGCACGATCCCTACGACGTCGCGGAATGCTCGAGGCCGCACGCGAAGCGAGCCCTGAACACCCTGATCAACGCCCGGTCCCGGATGCAGGCTGCGGCCTCGCTCTACCACCACCCGACGTTTCCCAGGGACCAAGCCTACGTGCAGCGCGTCTTGCGGGCCGTGGAGCAGCGGAACCCGGTCATTCGCTCCTACCTCGGGTCCGACGCTGGCATCGACCTCATGGCGATCGACAGCCGCATGGCCCTCGACGTCGTGAAGGCTTGCGGGAAGGCGGGGATCGCCTGCCTGCCCGTCCACGATAGCTTCATGACGGCGCAGCGGAACGGGGGTCGCGTGGAGGGGATCATGGACGGGATCCTCGCCCGTACCGTCAACGCGCTAAGCTCTTCTAGATCCTCGACGAAAGCCTGATTTTCCCCACATATGGGGGCCCCGGCCCCGGCCGGTCCCCGTTTGCGGGGTCCGGCCCCCGTCCCTCTCCCGGGTCCGTCCCGCCCGGGCCGCCGGGTTGGTCTTCCCCCGGTGCCGTCTCCCCCTGTCTCAGGATCGGTCTCTCCCGGTCCCGTTCCTCCGCCGTCGCAGGATAGAGCTCCCTCGGTGCCGGTCCCTCAGTCCGTCTCAGGATAGCGCTCCCCGGTGCCGTCTCTCCTCCGTCGCAGGCATATTCCCCTGGGCCTGACCTTCCGAACGTCCCTCTCTCTACCCGTGTTTCTCTGTGTCGGACGGTCGATTTCCAGTCTCCGTTGCTTGTCGCCATGCACCGTCTCCGGTATAACCGGACGTACCAGCTACTCGGCGGTCTCGATGCACCACATCGTGTGAACGCCCCCTCCGGCTTCCGGCGGGGGCGTTCTGCATTTCAGCCTCGTTCCTTGCATCGCGCACCCGCATCATCCCCATCATCACCGGTGGGGACCGATGCCGATGTTCAGCTTCCCGATGCCCGACGCTGCAGAGCCCGAGGACCTCGTCTTCGACGACGACGAGACCTACGCTTCGGCTGAGCCTCACCCCTTGACGAAGGCAGCTGCGGAGGCGCGCAGCTCGGCCCGCCGCTCCCGCGAATGGCGCGAGCGGCAGCAGGAGCGAGCCACGCTCGACGCCGTCCTGGTCGACGCCATGGTCGCAGCCCAGATGCACTCGCGGGCCTCGATGGACCGCGCCGGCGCGCCGACGTCCGCGCCCCCTCCGCCGGTGACGATGCGCGTCATCACCCAGATCGCATTCCGTGACCTGCGCCGCCGGGGGTGGCCCAAGGCGAAGATCGCGGAGCTGCTCGCCGCCCGCCTCTCGCCCTCGCGCGCGCCCACCGATTCCCTGTGAGGGGTTGTCCGTTGCAGGCGGTCCCCGTCCCCTAAGGGCCGGGTGTGCAGCCCTATTCCTGGGGGGACGGGTCGGCTCAGCCGGTCCGTCCCCTTCTTTTTGCCTAGGCCACATGCGGGTTGCCCTTGCCAGCCTCCAAGCCGTGCAGGCCCCTATCGGGGACCGGGCATCCCTACCCCCCGGGGGCCAGCCCCCTCCATGCTTGCTGCCCCGGTGATGGGCAGGCTTCCCGTGCCGGGCTGCCCCGCTGGAGCGGCACGCTGCCCGCGTGGGTGGGTGCGCTGCCCCACGGGATAGGTGCGGACCCCGGGGGTGGGGGCGTCACAGGTCCTCGCCGGAGACCCCAAAGCTTCAGGTCTGGCGTTTAGAGGCTTGTGCAATCGGCAGGCGAAAAACAGCGTCGGCACCCCGGGGGCCGCGGGGTCCTCGCCTTAAAGTTCGAGATCGGTATCAGCCGTCGCGCCTGTGGGTCTCAGTCGCGCCATCACCGGACCTTCGTTCCAGTTGGGGAATTGTCCGCTCAATATTCATGAGCGGACATTACGATATCAAAAGATCGCACCTTGAGGGCAATCGCCAGGCTCGGACACTCTCGGTGACCGACATCAGAACGCCCAGCTCTCTGCTGCGGTTGAGGTTGGAATACGACCGGCTCTCAGCCGCCACGTCATCGAACTGCACCCTGCTCGCGTCGCTGGCGAACGTCGGCATGCATCCGGCACGAGTTGGCGAACGCGAAAGCCCCGAGGGCGTTAGTCCCTCGACGAACACCGGACTCCCCCGACGATGCTCCGCAGCACCCTCGCCTGGCTCGGCACGCTCGCCCTCTATCTCCTGCTCGCTGGCGAAGCCAGCACCCACGAAATCGCGACCGGGATCGTCGTAGCGAGCCTTATGACGGCGTCGGCCGGGCGGATCCGCACCGACGCGAAGCGGCAATTCCGCTTTTCGTGTGCCCACCTCGCCCCGTGGGGCCGGGCGCTCGGGGGTCTGTGGCCCGCGACCCTGCGCACCGGCGCCGCGCTATCGCGGGTCATTCTCGTCGGCACCCATTTGGGTCACGTCCACCGCCGGCCGTTCCGGCGCGGGCCGGAGGACGAGCCGGCCGAGCGGGCCAGGCGGGCCGGGGCCCTGCTCCTCGCCTCGCTCGCGCCCGACAGCTTCGTGCTGCGCGCCGATCCCGGCCGCGACGAGGCGCTGATCCACGTCCTCGGCGAGACGCCCCCGCCGGCCGATCCACTGTGGCTGGCATGACGGAACTCTGGCTCGCCGCCGCGCTCGCGCTGCTACCGCCCCTCAGCCTCGCGGTCGCGGCAGCGGCCCGCGGCGCCCTCGCCTTCCGCCTCGTTGCGGTGCAGCTCGCCACCTCGGTCGCGGTACTGCTCCTCGTCGTGATGAGCTTCGCCCTCGACCAGCCGGCCGCGATCGACCTCGGGCTCGTCCTCGCGGTGCTGACGCTGCCCGGCACCCTGCTCTTCGCCATGTTCCAGGAGCGTTGGCTGTGAGCGTCCTCGTTGGGCTCTGCCTCGCCCTCGCGGTGCTTGCTGCCTGGATCTCCGCCCTGGCGCTCTGGCGGCTCACGACCCCCCTGGAGCGGCTGCATACCGTCACCTTCGTCAACGTCGCCGGGGGCGCAGCACTTGTCCTCGCCGCCTGGCTGACCGACGGGCTCTCGCCGCGAGCGTTGAAATGCACCGCGATCTGGCTGGCGACGCTCCTCGTCGGCGCAGTCCTCTCGCACGTCACCGGCCACGCTCTGCACATCCGCGACGGGGAGCGGCGATGAGCGGTCTCGTCGCTGGCCTCCTGATCCTCGCCGCTGTTTCGGGCTGGCTCGTAGTCGTCACCCGCGACCCAAGGCGGCAAATCTACGCGCTCGCCGGCAACGGCCTCGTCCTCGGGCTGCTGTTCCTGGCTCTGGAGGCGCCCGACGTCGCCCTGTCGGAGATCGCCGTCGGCACGGCGGTGACGCCGTTCCTGTTCCTGGTCGCCCTCGCCGCGATCGCCACGGACCGGGTCGGGCGATGAGCATCCGGCTCCGCCTCGTCGTCCTCGCCCTCACGCTCCTGGCGCTGGCGCCGGCCGTGGCACACGTCGCCCTCGCCCTGCCGGGTTTCGGCACACCCACTTCGCCCTACGGACAGGCGGTGAACGCCCTGTTGCCGGACCTGCGCCACGTCACCAACATGGTGGCGGCGGTTAATTTCGACGTGCGCAGCATCGATACGCTGGGCGAGGAATGCATGCTGCTCTGCGCCGTGACCGGCGCGACGGTGCTTCTGCGTGGCACCCGCGGCGAGAGCGGGGCCGAGCGCGCGGGCCATGTGCCCGGGCGCCCGGTGATCCCGCGCGCCGACGCGACGGTGCTCGCCTGCCGGATCACCGCGACGCTCACCCTGCTGCTGGGCCTCTACGTCGCGCTCCACGGCATGACGACGCCGGGCGGCGGCTTCCAGGGCGGGGTGATCATCGCCTCGAGCCTGCTCCTCCTCTATCTCGGCGAAGGCTACGCGGTGTGGCGGGCGCTGGTGCGCGGGCCGGTGCTCGCCCTGCTCGAGGGCGGCGGCGCGCTGCTCTACGTGCTGGCAGCGGCCGAGCCGCTCGTCATGGGCCGACCGGCCCTGGAGAACATCCTGCCCCTCGGCACTCTCAAGGACCTCTATTCCGGCGGGCTGATGATCGTGGTCAACGCCGCGGTCGCACTGTCGGTGACCGGCAGCTTCGGGCTCCTGCTCCTCGAGTTCATGGAGGAGACCCGCGCGCCCGACCACGATTCCATGCCCGACGAGGAGGGCCGATGAGCGCGTTGCCCTGGTTCGTCGCTGCCTGGCTGTTCGGGATCGGGCTCTACGGCCTCGCCACCTCGCGCCACGCCGTGCACCTCGTCGGGTGCCTCAACGTGTGCCAGTCGGCGACCTACGTGCTGCTCCTCGGCCTCGGCTTCGTGAACGGCGCCGGGCCGCCGATCTTCTACGATCATCCTCCCGGCACGCCGGCGGTCGACCCGATCGTGCAGGCGCTGGTGCTCACCGACATCGTGGTCGGCGCCGCCGTGTCGGCGCTGCTGCTGGCCATCGCCGTCCAGGTGCAGAAGCGCCGCCACACCCTTGATCCGCAGGCCCTGCGCCCCCTGCGCCCGCCCGAATCCTCGCCCGAGCGGTCGACCCGGTGAACCCCGACGCCGCCCTCCCCGTCGCGGTGCTGCTGCCTCTCGGCGTCGCGACGCTGATGCTCGGTCTCGCCCACTGGCTGCCGCCGCGCCTGCCCAAGGTCGTGGCGATCCTGATAGCGCTCGCCGTCTCCGCCCTCTGCTCCTGGCTCGCGCGCCACAGCCTCGACGGACCGGTGCGGCACTGGTTCGGCGGCTGGACGCCCAACGCTGCGCATCGGCCGGGCGTGGTGCTCGGTATCGGCTTCCAGGCCGATCCGGCGAGCGCCGCCCTAGCGGCCTTCTGCGGCCTCATGTTTGCCGCCACCTTCGTCTTCGCCTGGGGCTACTTCGACGCCGAGCACGCGCATTTCCAGGTGCTGATGCTGCTCTTCCTCGCCGCGATGGTCGGCTTCTGCCTCACGCGCGACCTGTTCAACCTGTTCGTCTGGTTCGAGCTGATGAGCGTCGCGGCCTTCGCGCTCACTGCCTACCCGCTCGGCCGCAGCGCGCTCGAGGGCGCCTTGAACTTCACGATCACCAATGCGCTCGCGAGCTTCCTGATGCTCGCGGGAACCGGGCTGCTCTACGCCCGCACCGGCACCCTCGACTTCGCCGCCATGGGCCGGATCGTCGCCGGGATCGGCAGCGATCCGGTCGTGACCGGCGGGTTCGTGCTGGTGGCCAGCGCCCTTCTCACCAAGGCGGCGATCCTGCCGTTCCACCTCTGGCTCGCCGACGCCCACGCGGTCGCGCCGAGCCCGGTCTCGGTGATCTTCTCCGGCGCGATGGTGAGCCTCGGCCTGTTCGGCCTCGCCAAGCTGGTGGCGCAGGTCTTTGCCGGCGATCCGACCGTCATGGGGCTGGTGCACGGGCTGATGCTCTGGCTCGGGCTTGCCACCGCGCTCGTCGCCGGCCTGACGGCCTTCGCCCAGCGCCACCTCAAGCGGCTGCTCGCCTTCTCGACCATCGCGCATCTCGGCATCATGCTGACGGCGTTCGCGGCCGATACGGGCACGACGAGGGCGGGCCTGCTCCTCTACATGGTCGGGCACGGCCTGGTGAAGGGCGCGCTGTTCATGGTGGCGGGCACGCTGCTGGCCCTGCGGCGATCGGCCGACGAGTTCGTGCTGTACGGCCAAGGCCGGGGCCTGTGGCCGCCGGCCCTTACGATGGCGCTCGGCGGCCTCCTCCTCGGCGGGCTGCCGCTCGGGCTGATGCACGGCGCGACCGGGCTGATGGAGCAAGGGGCCGGCCCGCTCGTCACCGCCGGCACGACGCTGGCCACCGCGCTCACCGGCGCCGCTGTGC
>JAEWKL010000247.1 GCA_023386115.1 Pseudomonadota bacterium | reverse complement strand
AGCGTGAGTAGCGCTAACGGCGGAGCCAGTACGCATACACTCCGTCCGCACTTCCACTCCATCGCGCGCATCGACGCTGACCGCAGCGGCAACAAATCTTAAATCCCCTAGCTAAACTAGCGTATACTCAGTCTATCAGTGAAAATCCAGATGATGCACCAAGGCATGATCGTGAGATATGCCTACGAGCCCCACTTCTGTGTGCACATCTGGATCGTGCGGCACATGGGTCGGCACAGGCGGACTTGAAGGGCTGTTGCTCGAGGTGAACACGAGGTTGCCGTCCGGGCCGATTTCTGCGTGCATGAAGCCGGGTTGGGCTTTCGAGTCGGCGACGTGGGTTGGCTGACTGACCGGCGCTCCTGCCGTCATCGGCGAGGTGAGCGGGGGCGTGGTGCCACCCAGTTGTGCGGGCGAACTCGATCCTGTTGGCTCCGCAGACTCATACGAGGTGGCCGGGTGGGCGAGATGGGCCGCGGTCACCACGTCGGGAGGTGCGCCTGCACCGGTGCCGTCTGCCTTCGGGTGGCTCACCTCGGGTGCGGTGGTCTGGGTGCTCGCCTCGTCTGGCATGGTGGGGGAGGCAGCCACCTTCGCGGCATGCTCGCTCGGGCCATGCTCGTCCGAGCCAGCGCCCTTCTGCGAGTGGCTCACCTCGGGTGGGGTGGTCTGGACGCTCGCCTCGTCTGGCATGGTGGGGGAGGCAGCCACCTTCGCGGCGTGCTCGCTCGGGCCATGCTCGTTCGAGCCAGCGCCCTTACCCGGTTCAACCGAGGCATCTCGCGCTGCGGCCTTGTTGTCAGGCCAGAGGAGCATCCTCACGGCATCACCACGAAGGCCCATTGCAGCCCCTGCGGTCGGCTCGGAAGTGCTCTGGTTTTCCGAAGATGTCGTGCTCTCATGCCGGGCTATGGAGCTTGAACCCTCTGCCGACCCTGACGATGCGGCGGTTGACGACGTGCTAACCTGCTTCGCCTCGTCCGGAGCGCTCGACGTCGCGTCCGGACGCGGTTCCGTCGAGGAGGGCGCGGCCGTGGTGCGCGTTCCACCACCCTCCGTGGTCCCGAGATGCCTGGCGCCGTCCTGCCTCAAGAGTGTGACGTGATCGGCCGCTGGCAACTTCGGCAACTCAGGTCCCTCGTAGCCGAAGTCGGGTCGGCTCTGAAGGGTCACGCTGACCTGCTCCGCCGCCGGAGGCGTCGCGTCCTTGGGCCCTTGACGCTCCAGCACGGGGGGGAGGTGAGCCGGGGGTTGAACCGGCGCCTCCGCCCCGCGCCACCCGCCGGTCGCCGGCATCGGTGATAGGGCCGCGTCGTCCTCCGACGGGTGATGCGCCACGTGGCCCGTCTGCCCGCCCGGGGACAGATCGGGATCTATCCGCGCGCCGAGATCGTCCGCCGCGGCGGCCTGCGCGGCGAACAGCATCGCCGAGAACACGATCGCCTCGATCTGCCGGCGCTGGTCGCCCTGTTCGTGCGTCTCGCTCGATCTGGACGCCGCCGGCGGCCGCGAAGCGGGGGCCGGCCCCGACTGGGCCGCCGGGGTCGACGGCACGGATCCACCGGGCTCGACGGGTTCGCCCTCACCCGCGAGTGCGTCGTCGGTCGACAGGCTCAGGGCCGCGGCGGCGACGATCGCGGTCAGGAGGGCTGCCGGATGCAGCACGAGCTTGGAACCGGCCTCGGCCCGCGGAATCGGCAAGAGGGAGGGATGCTGCGCCGCGACCAGGTTGACGAGGCCGCGGAAGTCGGGGCCGCGCAGCGGGCGGTCCAGCGCCTCGGAGTCGATCACGTAGCTGCCGTCGATCCGGGCGACGTGCAGGATCGCGTCACCGTCCGGCCGGCAGAAGACGAACCAGGGGTCGGCCTCGTCGCTCAGGCCCCGGTCGCTGGTGATCGGCATGCCGGCGCGGATCAGCGCGGCCTCCACCCGGTAGAATTCAGCGAGTTCCTGCTGGGACCAATCCCCCCGCGTCGTCGGAGCCGGCCGGAAGAAGGAGACGACCGCACCCATGACCTCACTCCCAATATCCGGATGGCCGCCCGGCAGGCGCCGTCACACCCCGGGGCCGGGCGCGCACCCTCGGCTTCTCGGCAGGATCAGCGCTAGCGCTCATGGAAGCCGCGTCCCATAGCGTCGAAGAAGGGCGAGAACATGTAGTCGAGCGCCGTCCGCTCGCCCGCCGAGACGACGACCTCGGCGGGAAGTCCCGCCACCAGGCGGTGCCTTACGGTATCCGGAACCTGACGCTCGTCGATCTCGACGAGGCCAGCGAAGTAAGGCTGCTTCGTCGTGTCGTCGATCAGCCGGTCGCGCGAGACGGTTCTGAGCGTCCCGAAGATCGTCGGGGTTCGACGCGTCTGGAAGGTCGGGAACTTGACCTCGGCCTTCATCCCGGCGCGCACGGCTTCGAGGTCGTTGGGCGAGAACTGGATGCTGACCACGAGCCTGTCGCTCGTCGGAACGATCTCCATCAGCGGCTCGCCCGACCGGACGACCTGCCCGATCGTGTAAACTTTCAGGCCCTGGACGACCCCGCCGTGTGAGGCGCGGACCTCGTGGCGCCGGAGCACGTCCTGCGCGACGAGGAGCTTTTCGCGGAACTCGGCGACCTTCTGGCGCGTCTCGACGAGCTGGGTACCGACGGTTTCCTGCAGCTTCTGCTTGATCTGCGCGACTTGGATCGCCGCCTCGCCGACGGCGTTCTGCGCCTTGGCGGTCTCGGCCACCGAGCGCCCGATCACACCTTGGAGCCGGGTGCGCTCGCGCTCCATGACCAGGAGCCGCGACAGCGGGATGAGGTTCTTCTCGCGCAGGCTGCGCAGCCCGCCGAGTTCCTCGTCGATGAAGCCCACCTGCGCCTCGACCGAGGTTCTCTCGACCGCAAGGCCGGTCATCTCGGTCTGCAGCTGCCGGACGCGGGCCTCGATGAGGTCGAGCTGCGTCCGCAGCGATTTCCGCCGCTCCGCCAGCTGGTTCGTCTGGTCTCCGATGATCCGGGCGATCGCCGGCTCGTCGCGTCGCGCGACGATATCGGGCGGCAGCTCCAGCCCGCCCGCCTCGTCCTGCTCGGCGCGCAGGCGCGCCTCGAGGACGAGGGCGGCGTCGAGCTGGGTCCTGAACAGGTCCGCGCTTGCGCGGGATTGGAGCGGGTCGATGCGCAGGAGGACGTCGCCCTCCTGGACGGCCTGACCGTCCCTCACCAGCACCTCCTGGACCATGCCGCCCTCGAAGTGCTGCACCACCTTCCGGCTGCTCTCCGCGACGACGACGCCGGGGCTGACGACGGCGCGGTCCAGGCGCACCATGGCCGCCCAGCTGCCCACGACCCCGAAGGTCGCGAAGATAATGGCGTAGCCCGCGACCGCGTAGCCGCGCCAGCCGGTCAGGCGGGCCAGCCGGTGCCCCTCGCCGGTCGAATCGCGCCGCGTCGCATCGAGGCGGGGCAACTCGGCGATCGGCGGATTCCCGGGGCGTGCGTTCGTCATGACTCACCCCGTCGCGGCCCGCAGCCGGTCGCGAAGGCGGTCGGCGGCGCTCTCCAGCCCCGTCACAGGCGCGAGGGACGGGGTGGCCCGCGGGCCGGCGACTTGCGCGAGGATCTCCTCGGCTGTGCCGAAAGCCTGGACGCGGCCGCCGCCCATCACCAGGATCCGATCGGCTTCGGCGAGGAGGCCGAGCTTGTGGGTGACGATGACGACGGTCGTTCCCCGCCGCCTCAGCTCCGACACTGCCCGCATCAGGGCGGCCTCGCCCTCCTGATCGAGGCTCGCGTTCGGCTCGTCAAGCACGACGAGGCTGGGGTCGGCGTACATGGCCCGGGCCAGTGCGATGCGCTGGCGTTGCCCGCCTGATAGCCCGTGCCCACCGAGCCCGACCCGAGTGTCGTACCCGCCGGGGAGGCCCTGGATGAGCTCGTGGCAGCCCGCCTGCTGCGCCACCGCGACGATCGCGGCCTCGTCCTCGATGCGGAAGCGCGCGATGTTCTGCGCCACGGTACCGTCGAATAGCTCCACGTCTTGTGGCAGGTAGCCGAGATGGCGGCCGAGCGCCTGCGGGTCCCAGTGCCCGATCTCGGAGCCGTCGATCCGCACTGTGCCGGCGGCGAGCGGCCAGACGCCCGTCAGCGCCCGGGCGAGGGTCGACTTCCCGGCGGCGCTGGGACCGATGACGCCGACGACGCTCCCGGGCTCCAGCCGGAAGCTGACGCCTTGCAGGATGGGGACCGCCCCGCCTGGGGCTGCCACGGCGGCGTCCACAACCTCGACAAGCCCTCGCGGCCGCGGGAGGGGCATCCGATGCGGCTCCGACCCGGCGGCCGAGACCAGGTCGGCTAGGCGGCGGTAGCTGGCCCGGGCCGCCGCGAAGCCTTTCCAGTTCGCGATCACCACCTCGATCGGGGCCAGCGCGCGACCGATGATGATCGAGGCGGCGATCATCGACCCCGCGGTGATCTCCCGGTGGATCGCCAAGTAGGCGCCCAGGCCGAGAACTAGCATCTGCAGGAGCAGGCGGACGAACTTCGTGGCCGCGACCGCGACGGTTGCCCGGTCGCTGGCGCGGGCCTGCAGCAGCAGCACCTCGTCGTGGCGCCTCCGCCACAGCTCGCGCAGGGGAGCGAGCATGCCCATGGACTGCAGCACGTCGGCGTTCCGGACGGTCGCGCGCGCCTGCTGCCCGGCCGCGGCCGCGGCCCGGCCGGCTGCGTCGAGCGAGCGGCGTGTCGCGACCTCGTTGACGAGTGTCAGCCCGAGGATCGCCGACCCGCCCGCGAGGGCGATCCACCCGAACCAGGGATGCAGGATGAAGCAGGCGGCGAGGAAAATCGGTGTCCAGGGCGCGTCGCAGAACGCTAGGAGGCCGCTGCCGGTCAGGAATTCGCGCAAGGTGTCCACGTCGCGCAGGGCCGTCTCCTGGCCCACTCCCGGCCTGCGCAGGCTGGTGTGGTGCAGCGCGTCGTAGATCGGGCCCGCGACCCGCTCGTCGAAGACGATCCCGCCGCGGACGAGGATGCGCGAGCGCAGCATCTCGAGGATCGCGTAGACGGCGAGGGCGAACGCCGCGACGGCGGTGATGCCGACGAGGGTCGCTTCGTTGCGGCTCGTCAGTACCCTATCGTAAACCTGCAGCATGTAGAGAGGGCTAACAAAGAGAAGAATATTGATGAAAAAACTGAAAATAAACGCCGTGACAAGCATAGGGCGAATTGATCGAAAAGCATCTGATAGTAAGGATGGGCCGATACCGCCGATCATAAGTATGTCTCGCTATGATCTTGTGGTACGGCAGCTGTGCCAGGACCTGTCGCCGTGCTTCGCGACACGTCTGGACTTCTCATATGAAAAACCAGTTTCTTCGCCATCGGCAGTCACCTTCGTGACGCAACCCGTCTCACTCCGGACACAGCTTGCTGAGGTATCCCCACATTGATGATCCGCGTCGGTCCCGGCTTTCGGAGCTGAAGATAGGGCATCTTAGATCCGTTCCAAGCGCAGCTTCGGCTCGCGCGCCGTTGCGCCGGCCAATTCTTGTAGACATGGCGGCGCTGGCGGACCAATGTGTATGTTAATGCACAGACTGTCACCACGCGGCGTGAACCCGCGAGAAGGCGCCTCCGCCGTGTATGCTCATCACCAGCGCTTGGGTTCGGAGGAGGTTCAGGAGCTGCGCCGAGAAGGCGGGCGGTACCTGAGGGAACTGCGCGAGGCGCGCAGCCTCTCGCAGCGGCAGCTCGCAGCGTTGATCGGCGCCGAGTACTACACGTTCATTTCCCAGCTCGAGACCGGTCGCGGCCGCATCCCCCCCGACCGGTATCGCACGTGGGCCGAGGCGCTGGACGTCGACGTCCGGCAATTCGTCCAGACTCTGATGCGCTTCTACGATCCTCTGACGTACGAGATCCTGTTCGGAGGGGAGACAATCTCCGAACCCTCCGAGGACGGCGGTCCCGATGCCGGCAGTCGAGCCTGGTAGGCAGATCACTGTACCGCCCGCGGTTGTGAAACTCCGATCTGGAGCC
>JAEWKL010000158.1 GCA_023386115.1 Pseudomonadota bacterium | reverse complement strand
GGTCGAGGCGGAGGCCGATGTCCCGGCGCCGCGCCCGCGCCGCCGCCGCCGCACCCGGTTCGAGGGGACCGAGGGCGGAGGCGAGCCTTCCGGCGAGCTCTTCCCGAAGCCCGCCGAATCGTCGGGCGAGTAGGCCTTCCGAGCGATGGTTCGCCCGGTCTCCGCAGCGGAGACCGGGCGAACGCCGATCCGGCTCGGGCGATCACGATCACGACGTCGGAGGATTTTTGCGCCGCCGCATGTGGCGTTTCCCGCGCGGCTGCCTACCTGCCGCCCTGAAACGAACTCTTCCAGGCGGAGCGCACCATGACCCACCATCCGGCACTCGCGAAGGGCCGCGTCGCGGTCGTCACCGGCGCGGCGAGCGGCATCGGTCTGGCGGCCGCCACGGCCTTCGCCCAGGCGGGCATGCGGGTGGTGCTGGCCGACCTTCCGGGCGAGGCCCTGGATCGCGCGGGCCGCACCGTCGCAGCCGCGGCGCCGGGGGGCGCGGGGGATATCCGGACGGTTCCGACCGACGTGACGAAGCCGGAGGCGCTGGACGCCTTGCGCCGCGAGGCCAATGCCCTCGGGCCTGTCGCGCTGCTGATGGCCAATGCCGGCATCGAGGCCGGCGGACGCTTCTACTCCGATGCCGCAATCTGGCGCCGCATCCTCGACACCAACCTGTGGGGCGTCATCAATGCCATCCAGGCCTTCGTGCCGGGGATGATCGAGGCAGGCAGGCCCGGCGCTGTGATCGTCACCGGCTCGAAGCAGGGCATCACCACGCCGCCCGGCAACACGCCCTACAACGTCAGCAAGGCGGGCGTGAAGGTGACGACCGAGGCTCTGGCGCACGAGCTGCGCGAGGCAGGCTCGCCCGTCACCGCCCATCTGCTGATCCCGGGCTTCGTCTATACCGGCCTCACCCGGGCCCGCGGCGCGACCGAGAAGCCGGCCGGCGCCTGGACCCCTGAAGAGACCGTCGGCTTCATGCTCGAGAAGATGAGGGCCGGCGACTTCTACATCCTCTGCCCGGACAACGAGACCACCCGGGTGATGGACGAGAAGCGGATGCGCTGGGCCGCCGACGACGTGATCCGCAATCGCCCGGCCCTGTCGCGCTGGCATCCCGACCACAAGGCGGCCTTCGCGGCCCACATGGAGGCGCCGCTGGAGGGGGGCAGCACCGGGGCCGAGCCGGGCGTGGCGGCGGCAGCGGCGACGCCGGCATCATTCTAAGCGGAGTGGCCTGGCGCAACTCTGGTGAGTCCCTTGATTCCGCACCATTTTTATCGCCGAGCCGGTGACCGCTTCGGCGGATGATGCTGAGGAGCGTGTTCTGACCCCAGCGACATGACATCCTCCGCGTCGTCCCGGCGCCGCGAAAGCGGATTCCGGACCGACGCGGAGACGGGGAGGGCCGTCGCGAGAGGCGCGTCGCATCGCGCTCGATCGGCGCGAGACCAGGCCGGACGCAACGCCACGTCCGCCAGACACAGTGGCAGGCCGCCCCCTTGCCGGGCCGGCCGCAGCCGGAGACCCGTCACCCGATGCACAAGATCATTCCCGTCGCCCCCTTCGATGCCGTCGTGTTCGGCGCCACGGGCGACCTGACGATGCGCAAGCTGCTGCCGGCGCTCTACTATCGGTTTCGCGATCGGCAGATCCCGGAGGAGAGCCGCATCGTCGCGGCGGCGCGCAGCCATCTCGGGACGGCTGAGTACCGGGATCTCGCCGCCGCGGCCCTGGAGCGCCACGTGCCGGCGGCCGACCGCGAGCCCGACACGGTGACGCGCTTCCTCGACCACCTGCGCTACGTGGCGGTGGACGGGGCCGGCGAGGCTGGCTGGGAGGATCTGGCAAACCTGCTTGCCGAGCATCCGGACCACGTGCGGCCCTTCTATCTCGCCACCTCGCCGAGCCTCTACGGCGCGATCTGCCGCAATCTCAGTGCCCACGGGCTGATCGGCGAGCGCTCCCGCGTCGTGCTGGAGAAGCCGATCGGCCACGACCTCGCCTCCGCCCGTGCCATCAACGACCAGGTCGGCAAGGTCTTTCCCGAGAGCCAGATCTTCCGCATCGACCACTATCTCGGCAAGGAGACGGTGCAGAACCTGCTCGCCCTGCGCTTCGCCAACACGATCTTCGAGCGGCTATGGAACGCCGACGTGATCGACCATGTGCAGATCACCGTCGCCGAGACGGTGGGGGTCGAGGGCCGCGGCGGCTATTACGACACGTCCGGGGCTCTGCGCGACATGCTGCAGAACCACATGCTGCAGCTCCTCTGCCTGCTCGGCATGGAGAGCCCGCTCTCCCTCGACGCCGACGCGGTGCGCGACGAGAAGCTGAAGGTCCTGCGGGCCTTGAAGCCGATCCCCGCCCACGAGGTGCCGATGCGCACCGTGCGCGGCCAGTACGTCGCCGGCGCCGTGAACGGCCATCCGGTTCCGGGCTACGTCACCGATCTCGGCGAGGACCGCGCGAGCCTCACCGAGACCTTCGTGGCGCTGAAGCTCGAATTGATGACGCCGCGCTGGGCCGGCGTGCCGTTCTACCTGCGCACGGGCAAAAGGCTGCCCCAGAAGGTCTCCGAGATCGTGGTGCAGTTCCGCTCCTCGCCGTTCAGCATCTTCTCGGACGAGTTCGCCCGCGAGCCGAACCGTCTGGTGATCCGGCTGCAGCCGCAGGAGGGCATCAAGCTCGAGGTGATGACGAAGGAACCGGGCCCCGGCGGCATGCGCCTGCGGGCCACGGGCCTCGATATCTCCTTCGAGGAGACCTTCAACCAGCGCTACCCGGACGCCTACGAGCGCCTGCTGATGGATGTGGTGCGGGGCAACGCCACCCTGTTCATGCGCCGCGACGAGGTCGAGGCCGCCTGGGCCTGGGCCGACACCCTGCTCAACGCCTGGGCCGACCGCCCGGAGCCGCCGCGGCCCTATCCGGCCGGCACCTGGGGACCTACCGCCGCGATCGCCCTGATCGAGCGCGACGGCCGCACGTGGCACGAGGACATCGGCTGACGCCGATCTGGCACGAGGACATCGGCTGACGCTGCGGCGCCTCATTGGAATAAATCCAAGATGTCTCAAGGGGATGACGGCAGGATCGCGCTCGCGGCGGCTTTCCTTCCGGCGCTCCCCGCTCTAGAGGAGCCGCGAGACAAGAGCCCGCCTCGCGCTCCGGCCCGGGCGGGCGCCGAGGATTGCATCATGTCGCCCTGCCGCTCGTCCCTCGCCAGCCTCCTGGTCCTCGCCGCGTTCCTCGCGGGGCCCGCCCGCGCCCAGGAGGAGCCGGCCGGCGAGGCGCCTGCGGTGGAGGCACCGGTCCACAAGCC
>JAEWKL010000133.1 GCA_023386115.1 Pseudomonadota bacterium | reverse complement strand
CCCCCGCGGCGGCTCCCAGGCGGTGCCGATGCGGTGGTCGCCGCTCGGCCCCTCGAGCGTCAGCGAGACCGCGAAGCCGCCGGCCCCGCCCTCGCGGGCCATCCCGGAAAAGTCCGCCCGGCGCAGGCCCCGGCCGGGAGCGAACAGGGACAGGGCCTCCAGGATGTTGGTCTTGCCGGCCCCGTTCTCCCCCACCAACGCGACGAAGCGGCGGCCGACCGTAAGGTCGAGGTCGGCGTGGTTGCGGAAGTCGCGGGCGATCAGGCGGGTGACGCGCAGGGCGGTGGGCTCGGTCATCCCCGGGCCATATCACAGGTCGTCGTCGAGGCCCGCTCTATCGCGTACACCGTGGACGACCCGGTCGATCACCACAGTCTCGGTCTGGATGCGGTATAGGATCAGGTAGTTGCCGACGGTTAGCATCCGCACGTCGGAGCCGATCTCGACCGCGGGCTTTCCCCGGAATGGATGGAGTGGGAGGCTAAGACACCGCTCTTCAAGCCCGTCGACGAAACGCCGAGCTCGAGCAGGGCTGTCGGCCGCGATGTCATCGCCAATGTCCTCAAGGTCGCTGGCTGCACGCGCGGAGATGACGACACGCCTCACGCGTCGCTGTCCGGCATCCTGTAGCGATCACGCAGCCGGGCGAACACCGTCTCGGCCGGTTGGTAGTCGCCGCTCTCCACACCTTCGCGCCAAGCCTGCCGTAGGCGCGCGATCCTTTGCGCCTCACGGCTGCTCAGCAGGCGCAGGGCCTCGCCCACGACCTCGCTTTCGGAACCATACCGGCCGGTTCCGACGAGAGCATCGAGAAGGGATGCGGAAGGGGAGTCGAGGGCGACGGATTTCGACATGCTACGAATGTGCGCGCGACGGTCGCCGCGCGCAATCCCATCCTCACACCCGCATCGGCATCAGCACGTAGAGCGCCGGCGCGCCCTCGCGGTCCTGGATCACCGTCGGCGAGCCCGGATCGGCGAGGCGGAACAGGGCGGTATCGCCGTCGAGCTGGGCCGTGATATCGAGGAGGTAGCGGGCATTGAAGCCGATATCGAGCGGGCCGGACTCGTAATCGACGTCGAGCTCTTCCGTCGCCGAGCCCGAATCCGGGTTGTTGACCGAGAGAGACAGGCGTCCGTCGGTCATGGCGAGCTTCACCGCCCGGCCGCGCTCGGAGGAGATGGTCGAGACGCGGTCGACCGCCTTGGCGAACTGGTCGCGCTCGACCGTCAGGCGCTTGTCGTTGCCGGTCGGGATGACGCGCTGGTAGTCCGGGAAGGTGCCGTCGATCAGCTTCGAGATCAGGGTGACGCCCGAGGAGAAGCTGAACCGGACCTTGGCGGAGGAAATCTCGACGCCGACGGTCTCGCCGCCATCCTCGACGAGCTTCTGGATCTCCGCCACGGCCTTGCGCGGCACGATGATGCCCGGCATGCCGCCGCTGCCCTCGGGCGCCTCCATCTGGACGCGGGCGAGGCGGTGGCCGTCGGTGGCGACGGCCCGCAGCTTGAGCGAGCCTTCCGCCTCGATCGTGTGGAAGAAGATGCCGTTGAGGTAGTAGCGCGTCTCCTCGGTGGAGATCGCGAACTGGGTCTTGTCGATCAGGCGCTTGAGGTCGGGGGCCGGCAACTCGAAGCGGTGCGGCAGCTCGCCGGCGGCGAGATCGGGGAAGTCGGCCTCCGGCAGGGCGCCGAGGGTGAAGCGCGAGCGGCCGGAGCGGATCAGCATCTGGCCCGTCTCGCCGCTGGTCTCGAGCGAGACCTGCGCGCCGTCGGGCAGCTTGCGGACGATGTCGTAGATGACGTGGGCCGGCACCGTGATGGCACCGCCATCGACCACGTCGGCGGGAATCGTCTCCGTCACCTCGATGTCGAGGTCGGTGGCCTTGAGCTGGAGGCCGTCCGGCCCGGAGCGCAGCAGCACGTTCGACAGGATCGGGATCGTGTTGCGCCGCTCCACGACGCGGTGCACGTGGCCGAGCGACCGAAGGAGGGCCGCGCGCTCGACGGTGACTTTCATCAGGATGATCCGTGTCTCGTACGACCGACCGAGCAAGGCCGGCAAAAGCAACCGTAGCCCCGTGCACGCACGGGAGCGGAACTTTGGCGAAGGCGCATCCCGAAGGCAAGCCGGCGGCGGACGGCGCGGTCGCCCGCGCTTCCGCCGCCTGTGCAAGACGGGCTCGCGATCGGCCCTGCGCGATCAGTCCTGAAGCATGCGCTTCAGCAGCTCGACCTCGTCGCAGAGCGCCGTGTCCTCTCCGATCGCCTTCTCGATCTTGCGCACCGCATGCAGCACCGTGGTGTGGTCGCGCCCGCCGAAGCGCCGGCCGATCTCCGGCAGGGAGCGCAGCGTCAGCACCTTCGAGAGGTACATGGCGATCTGGCGCGGCTTGACCACCGCGGCGGTGCGGCGCTCGGAGAGGATGTCGGAGCGCGAGACGTTGTAGCGGCTCGCCACCAGCTTCTGGATGTCCTCGATCTTGACCCGCTTCGGCTCGCGGTTCTTCACGAGGTCGCGGATCGCCGTCTCGGCGGTGTCGAGGGTGACGGGGGCGCCGGTGAGCGTGGCATGGGCCAGCAGCCGGTTGACCGCGCCTTCGAGGTCGCGGCCATTGGCGGTGATCGCCTTGGCGACGTACTCGGCGACCGCCGGGCCGACCTCGAAGGTCGGATGCGAGGCCCGCACCGCTTCGAGGCGCGATTGGAGGATCGAGGCGCGCAGGGCCTCGTCCAGGGTGCCGATCTCGACCACCAGGCCGCCGGCGAGGCGCGAGCGCACCCGCTCGTCGAGCGATTCGAGCTCGGTCGGTGGCCGGTCGGCGGCCACCACCACCTGGCGCCCGGCATCGATGAGCGCGTTGAGGGTGTGGCCGAACTCGGCCTGGATCGAGCGGCCCTGGATGAACTGCACGTCGTCGAGGATCAGGACGTCGATCGCCCGCAGCTTCTCCTTGAAGGCCAGCGCGCTCTGGGTCTTCAGCGCATTGACGAAACCGTACATGAAGCGGTCGGCGGTGAGGTAGATCACCCGCCGCCCGGCGTTCTTCACTGCGTGGCCGATGCCGTGCAGCAGGTGCGTCTTGCCCAAGCCGACGCCGGCGTGGAAGTAGAGCGGGTTGTAGAGTGCCGGCCCGCCATCGTGCCGGGCGACCCGCTCGGCGGCGGCATGCGCGAGCGCGTTCGAGCGGCCGACCACGAAGCTCTCGAAGGTCAGGCGCGCGTCGAGGGGGGCGCCCCCCAGATCGCCCTCGGGCGCATTCCCGCGGGCGGCGCGCTCGGGCTCGGGCGCCTCGGCGGCCGGGCTCTGGC
>JAEWKL010000119.1 GCA_023386115.1 Pseudomonadota bacterium | reverse complement strand
GCCGCCGGCCCCGCCGCGCCGGGGGGGGCGCGGGGCGCGTCCGGCCGGTTCGAGGCGACGAGCACGATCTCGGCCGGGTAGTCCGGCGCCTGCGCGGCCTCCAGCAGCGACACCATGTTGGAGCCGCGGCCCGAGATCAGGATGCCGACCTTGGCGCGGGTGCTCATAGGGCGAGCCGGCCCGAATAGGTGACCGGGCTATCGCCCCGTGCCGTGATCTGCCCGAGGCGGACCGGCGCCTCGCCTGCGGCTTGAAGCGCCTGGCTCACCGCCTCGGCCCGGACCGGATCGACCACCACCACCATGCCGATGCCGCAATTGAACGTGCGCAGCATCTCGGCCTCGGCGACGCCGCCCTGGCGGGCGAGCCAGCCGAAGACCGGCGGGACCGTCACGGCCGACAGGTCCAGCGCGATGCCGACGCCGTCGGGCAGCACGCGGGGCAGGTTGTCGGGAAACCCGCCGCCGGTGATGTGGGCGAGCGCCTTGATGGCGCCGGGGCCGGTCGCCTTCAGGGCCGCCAGCAGCGGCTTGACGTAGATGCGGGTCGGCTCCAGCAGCGCCTCGCCGAGGCTCTTGGCCGGCGCGAAGGGCGCCGGGGCGTCGTAGCCGAGGCCGGAGGCCGCCACGATCCGGCGCACCAGCGAGAACCCGTTCGAGTGCACGCCCGAGGAGGGGAGGCCGAGCACCACGTCGCCGGGCGCGATGCCGGCGACCGGCAGGAGCGCGCCGCGCTCGGCCGCACCCACGGCGAAGCCCGCGAGGTCGTAATCGGACCCGTCATAGAGGCCCGGCATCTCGGCGGTCTCGCCGCCGATCAGGGCGCAGCCGGCCTGGCGGCAGCCCTCGGCGATGCCCTTGACGATGTCGGCGCCCACCCCCGGCACCAATTTGCCGGTGGCGTAGTAGTCGAGGAAGAACAGCGGCTCGGCGCCCTGCACGATGATGTCGTTGACGCACATCGCCACGAGGTCGATGCCGATCGTGGCGTGGCGCCCGGTCTCGATCGCGATCTTGACCTTGGTGCCGACGCCGTCATTGGCCGCCACCAGGATCGGATCCGTGAAGCCCGCCGCCTTCAGGTCGAACAACCCGCCGAAGCCGCCGATCTCCGCATCGGCCCCCGGCCGGCGCGTCGCCCGCACCAGGGGCTTGATCGCCTCGACCATGGCGTTGCCGGCATCGATGTCGACGCCCGCCTCCGCGTAGGTCATCCCGTTCTGGCGCTCGCCCGTCGTCATCCCTCGACCCTTCGCCTCGATCCTTGACTTGCTGCGACCGCTCTTAGCCGCTCTTGCCCGCGACCGCGAGTCGGGGCAGCCCGGGGACGTCATGACGCCGCCGAAGACCCTGCCTCGATCGCTGCCTAACCTGATCACCGCCGCGCGTCTCGCCCTGGTGCCGGTCGTCGTCTGGGCGATCGCCCGCGAGGCCTGGGGCACCGCCTTCCTGGTCTTTGCACTCGCCGGGCTCTCCGACGGGATCGACGGGGTCCTCGCCCGCCGCTACGGCCTGACGAGCCGCCTGGGCGCGATCCTCGATCCGCTCGCCGATAAGGCCCTGATGCTCGCCGTGCTGGTGAGCCTGACCTTCGCCGGCCTCGTGCCGGCCTGGTTCCCGGCGGTGCTGATCGCCCGCGACACCCTGGTGGTGCTGGCCGCCGGCCTCGCCCGCCTCGCCGGCCGCCCGCTGGAGACCCCGCCGCTCCTCGTCGGCAAGCTCAACACCGCCTGCCAGATCGCCTTCCTGGCCTGGCTCCTCGGAAGCCGAGCGCTCGGGATCGCAACGGCGGGGGCGGAGGCCTGGGCGATGCCGGCGCTCGCCGGGCTGTCGATCGCCTCGGCGGTGGGGCAGGGCGTCGCGGGGTGGCGGGTGCGCCGGAAGGCCGGCGGGTGAGTCGCGCGCTGGTCCGCCGCTCCGCTGGGGCTTGTTTGTGGCAGTGTGTCTCAGAAAATTTCCCGGAAATTTTTATTTACGTTGAGTCATGCGAGCGAAACATCGTAGGGTTATCTGCGTTCGATTCGCGGCGCATCGAAGGGCATACAAAATGTATATCACCGGTGACTATAACAATATGTATATCACCGGTGACTATAACAATAACGTCCTTTATGGAACTGATTATGACGATACGATTGATGGAGCACTAGGAAACGATGTTATGTATGGCAAGGGTGGAAATGATACATTTCTCGTAAAGGGCGGGCAAGGACCAGATCATTACGACGGTGGATCGGGATATGATAGAATTTCAATCGAACAAGTTCCATATTACTACAATTATATTTGGCTTGAAATATCTTCCATGGAGAGTGTTGAGTTGATCGACAACAAGAGCGGCCTGGCGGCTTATATCGTAGCAAATAATAGCTTGAACTTAAACGACACGGAGCTGAGAGGCATAACCGATATCAGAGGCATGGCAGGGACACAATATATCAAAGGAAGCAAGCAGGGAGATATTATCAAAGGATTGGATGGAGATGATTTTCTTGAGGGCTTTCGTGGAAACGACACGCTCTATGGCGGCAACGGCGCCGATGAGATAGTAGGCGGTCGTGATGACGACGCTCTATATGGAGGAGATGGCGCTGATAAATTTGTCTTCGATACCGGTCATGGATCTGATGTGATCTACGACTTCGAAGACGGGATAGACAAAATCGTGCTTCCCACAGATCTAAATTACACTTGGGCCGCGTCTGGCAACGGTACTCTCGTTTCAGCTGGGACGACCAGCATATTTCTATCTGGGATTTCTTCGGCGCTGATCAGCGCTGACGATTTCGGAACAACGCCTTACAATATATACGGTTAGTATAAGGCGGCAGCTGTCACTGTACATGTCGTGACAGCTGCATTGATCTGTGCTATTGATCGATTTCCGATTCCTCAAAACCGAACGCATGCAAAAGAATTCCATTGTCATAAAACCGAATCTTATTATCACCATCCATCTTCATGTATAAATTGCCATTCGTTTTGTCTCGCACCTCAAACGTCCCGATCCGCAGTTGGCCGTCGGATCCTTGAGATATGACTTGTCCGGAGATATCTGCATTTTTCGCCATCTCCGCCGTCAGTTCGGCAATTTTCGTTTGAAGTCGCCCCAAAAAACCCAATGTTCCCGCGTTAGTTTGTTTGAGGACGACCCCGCCGTGGACGCGTCCTGTCGTATAAGAAAAATCAGTTTTGAAATAATCTTCCATTAGAGAGAATATCTTATGTCCCTCGACGATGCCCGCTGGCCAGTGGTGCATTCCAGGTGTCTTGGCATCCCATTCAGCTTGCGCTTGGGTCGACGCAATCATCGCGTCACGTTCTACCGGATCCTCGATGTCCTCCGGGCGCTCGTAGTAGCGCACGCCCGGGCTGCTGCCGTGGTTAGGCCGCGCCCAATCCTCGGCCGCCCGCAGGGCCGCATCGCCGATCCGGGCCGCCGCCGCCTTGGTGGCGGCGCTGGTCTCCACCGAGATCCTGTTCACGATCTTGAGGATTTCCGCGGCGGCCTCATCCGTGTCCTCCGGGCCTGGGAGGAAGATGCCGTGCTGGACCCGCGCCGGTTCCGGTGCGGCCAGGAGCGACACGAGATACGCGGCCGGTGCATTGCCGATGCTGGTCATGGCACATCCTGAACGCGGCGCAGGCGCTCCTGATGGCGCAGGCCGCAACTGCATGAGCTGTCTCTACAACTTATCCGAACGGTTTCCATTCCGCAACGGCAAGCAGACGCGGGCGATGGACTTTCTTGCGCGGCCGGTCTGGATTTCTCGGGCTCCAGGATATGCTTTCTTAACACTTGCCGCCTGCTCCGGCCGCCGCGAGTCGCCGCGTCCCGGCAGACCGGGCTTGACCCTGCGGCGCCATCCTTCCATCTCGGTCCGGCCGGGGCGCGACGGATTCGCGTGGGGTGACGGGGCCAGCGCGCATGCCGATCCAACGCCGGGCCGCGATCATTCTGGCGGTGCTCGCCCTGCTGGTGGTCCTGCTCTACCAGCTGCGCGACGTGCTCCTGCCCTTCGTGGCCGGCGCGGCGCTCGCCTACGCCCTCGATCCGGTCGCCGACCGGCTGGAGCGGCTCGGGGTCGGGCGGCTCACCGCGACGCTGATCATCCTGGCGGTGTTCCTGCTCGGCCTGATCCTGGCCCTGATCCTGGTCGTGCCGCTCGCCGCCAACCAGGTCGCGGCGCTCGTCGCCTCGCTCCCGGCGATGATCGCCAAGCTCCAGGCGATCCTGGCCGAGCGGGCCGGTCCCCTGATCGAGCGGGCCGGGGGCCACGGGGCGCTCCAGGAGCTGCAATCCTCCGTCGGCAACCTGATGGGCCAGGCGGTGGCCTGGATCCTCGGCTTCCTGCGCTCGCTGTGGTCGGGCAGCCAGGCGATCGTCGGCATCGTCTCGCTCCTCGTGGTGACACCGGTCGTCGCGTTCTACCTCCTGGTCGACTGGGACCGGATGATCGCGACCCTCGACCGCTGGGTGCCGCCGCGCCACCGCCCGACCGCGCGGATGCTCGCCCGCGAGATCGACGGGGCGATCACCGCCTTCATCCGCGGCCAGAGCCTGGTCTGCCTGATCCTCGGCACGTTCTACGCCGTCGGCCTCTGGCTGGTCGGGCTCAATTTCGGCGTGCTGATCGGCCTGATGGCGGGGTTCCTCACCTTCATCCCGTATGTCGGCTCGCTCACCGGCTTCCTGCTCTCCACCGGCGTCGCCCTGGTGCAGTTCTGGCCCGACTGGGTCTCGGTCCTGCTGACGGTCGGGGTGTTCCTGGTCGGGCAGTTCCTCGAGGGCAACGTGCTGCAGCCCAAGCTCGTCGGCGACGCGGTGCGGCTGCACCCGGTCTGGCTGATGTTCGCGCTGCTCGCCTTCGGCTCGCTGTTCGGCTTCCTCGGCCTGCTGCTGGCGGTGCCGGTGGCGGCCTCCCTCGGGGTCGTCGCCCGCTTCGGGGTGACGCGCTACCTGGAGAGCCGGCTCTATCACGATGGCACGCCGATCCTCGCGGCCGACGCCACGGTGGCGAAGCCGACCCCGCCCGCCATATCGAAGCCGTAACGCCCGTCCAACCTCCCCAGACCGCGAAGAATCCCGACCCCGCATGTCCGACCAGCCGCGCCAGCTCGCCCTCGACCTGCCCGTCGCCCCCCGCTTCGGGTCCGAGGACTTCCTGGTCAGCCCGTCCAACGAGGGGGCCTATGCCCGGATCGAGGCCTGGCCCGACTGGCCGGACCGCGTCCTCGTGCTCACCGGCCCGCCGGGCAGCGGCAAGAGCCACCTCGCGGCGATCTTCGCCGAGCGCTCGGGCGCCCTGACGGTGCCGGCCTGCGCCGTGACGGCCAATGCCGTGCCGGACCTGTGCATGGCCGAGGCCCTGGTGATCGAGGATGCCGACCGGGCGGAAGGCCGCGACGAGGCCGCCCTGTTCCACCTCCTCAACCTCGCCCGCGAGCGGGGCTCGAGCGTGGTGGTGACTGGTTCCCGCCCGGTCGAGGCCTGGGGCCTCGCGACCCCCGACCTGCGCTCGCGCCTGCGCCTGGCGCCCGGCGTCGATCTCGCGCCGCCGGACGAGGCCCTACTGAAGGTCGTGCTGGTCAAGCTCTTCCTCGACCGCCAGCTCGTCGTCGATACCAGCGTGGTCGACGCCCTGGCCCTGCGCCTCGACCGGTCGCTGGCCCGCGCCCGCGACGTGGTGGCGGCCCTCGACCGGGAGGGGTTGAGCCGGCGCCGGCGCATCACCCGGCCGCTGGCGCTCGCCACCCTGGCGGCTTTGGAGGGGGCCGGCGAGGCGGGAGACGAACCCGACGAGGAGTGAGCCCGGGAGCCACGCACAAGCCCGAACGGATATCTCCCGCTCGGTTCATGCAAATGTCAAACTGTCCTGTCACCGGGGAAGACTGGAAGCCGCGCCCCGGCATTGATCCAAGGAGGAGCCATCGTGTCGGACACCGATACCGGAGCCAGCGCCATCCCGGTCCTCGACGAGACCGAGGCGACGCCTGAGAAGGTGGAGGTCGCCCGGCGCGACGAGGCGGACATCCTCGCCGAGGCCAAGGTCGATCCCGAGGCCCGGCGCCCCGCCGGACAGGTCGAGACGCCGCAGGGCCGCGCCAGGCAGGGCAGCGCCCAGGACGCCGCCCGCCAGGCCAAGGCCGAGGCGGTCGCGGCCGGCCGGGCCCTGCGCCACGAGCCGGGCCGCTACGTCAACCGTGAGTTGTCCTGGCTGCAATTCAACCGCCGGGTGCTGGAGGAGGCCTCGAATACCGGCCATCCGCTGCTCGAGCAGCTGCGCTTCCTGTCGATCTCGGCCAACAACCTCGACGAGTTCTTCATGGTGCGGGTCGCCGGCCTGCACGACCAGGTCCGGGCCGGGCTGACCGCGCCCTCCGCCGACGGGCTGTCGCCGGCCGAGCAGCTCGCCCGCATCGACGCCGAGGTCACCACCCTTGCCCGCGACCAGCAGCGGCGCTGGAGCGAGCTGCGCGAGGACCTGCACGCCACCGGCATCGACCTCGTCGAGGCGCTGGACCTCTCGGCGGAGGAGGCGGCCTGGCTCGAGGATTACTTCCTCCAGCACATCTTCCCGGTGCTGACGCCGCTCGCCATCGACCCGGCGCATCCGTTCCCGTTCATCCCGAATCTCGGCTCGACCATCGCGCTCACCCTGGTGCGCCCGCGCGACGCGCGGGTGCTACGGGCACTGATCCGCCTGCCCTCGATCATCGACCGCTTCGTGCGCCTGCCCGATCCCGGCAACAGCGGCACCGCCCGGTTCATCGCCATCGAGCAGGTGATCGTGCTGTTCACCAGCCGCCTGTTCCCGGGCTACCTGGTCAAGGGCCAGGGCGGCTTCCGGGTGGTGCGCGATTCGGACCTCGAGATCGAGGAGGAGGCCGAGGACCTGGTGCGCCACTTCGAGACGGCGCTCAAGCAGCGCCGCCGCGGCGTGGTGATCCGCCTCGAGGTCGTCGCCACCATGCCGGAGGACCTGCGCACCTTCGTGGCCGACGAGCTCGAGATCGCGTCCGACGCCGTCTTCGTCGTCGAGGGGATGCTGGCCCTCAACGAATTGTCGCAGATCGTCGGGATCGACCGGCCGGACCTGAAGTTCAAGTCCTACAATCCGCGCTTCCCCGAGCGCATCCGCGAGAGCGGCGGCGATTGCTTCGCGGCGATCCGCCAGAAGGACTTCATCGTCCATCACCCCTACGAGTCGTTCGACTCGGTGGTGCAGTTCCTGTCGCAGGCCGCCCGCGACCCGAACGTGGTGGCGATCAAGCAGACGCTCTACCGCACCTCGTCGAACTCTCCCATCGTCGCGGCGCTCGCTGAAGCCGCCGAGGCCGGCAAGTCGGTGACGGCGCTGGTCGAGTTGAAGGCGCGCTTCGACGAGGAGGCCAACATCCGCTGGGCCCGCAACCTCGAGAAGGCCGGCGCGCAGGTGGTGTTCGGCTTCATCGAGCTGAAGACCCACGCCAAGCTCTCGATGGTGGTGCGCCGCGAGGGCGACCGCCTGGTGAGCTACTGCCACGTCGGCACCGGCAACTATCACCCGATCACCGCCAGGATCTACACCGACCTGTCGTTCTTCACCGCCGACCCGGTGATCGGCCGCGACGTCTCGCGGATCTTCAACTTCATCACCGGGTACGCCGAGCCGGCGGAGCTGGAGCGGATGGCGGTCTCGCCGCTGACCCTGAAGGCGCGCCTCCTGGAGCACATCGCCGAGGAGATCGCGCATGCGAAGGCCGGTCGCCCGGCGGCGATCTGGATCAAGTGCAACTCGCTCGTCGACACCCAGATCATCGACGCGCTCTACGATGCGAGCGAGGCCGGCGTCGCGATCGACTGCGTGGTGCGCGGCATCTGCTGCCTCAGGCCCGGGGTGCCGGGCCTGTCGGAGAACATCCGGGTCAAGTCGATCGTCGGACGGTTCCTGGAGCACGGCCGGGTCTACGCCTTCGGCAACGGCGTCGGGCTGCCCCACCCCAAGGCGCGAGTCTACATCTCGTCGGCGGACCTGATGAGCCGCAACCTCGACCGCAGGGTGGAGGCGATGCTGCCGATCCTCAACCCGACGGTGCACCAGCAGGTGCTCGACCAGATCATGATGGCGAATCTCCTCGACAACCAGCAGAGCTGGCGTGTACTGGCGTCCGGTGCGAGCGAGCGGATCGAGCCCGCCGAGGGCGAGGAACCCTTCAACGCGCACAAGTATTTCATGACCAACCCGAGCCTGTCCGGCCGCGGGAAGGCATCGAAAAAGTCGAGTCCGCGCGCGCTCAGCCGGCGCGCCCAGCGCGCCTGACGCAGCGTTCCGGGTCGGTCCTGAGGACGCGGCGCCAAGCGGCGTTCCCGTCATGAGGACCTGGATGGGCCTGGATCGTACCGCCCTCAACGAAGCCGCGCTCGCCCGGATCGAGCCCGGCGCCCCCGTGGCCATCATCGATATCGGCTCGAACTCCGTCCGGCTGGTCGCCTATTCGGGCATCAGCCGGGCGCCGACGCCGCTCTACAACGAGAAGGTCCTGTGCGGCCTCGGCCGCAACGTGCTGACCACCGGGCGCCTCAACGAGGAGGCGGTGCGCCGCGCCCTCCAGGCGCTGGCCCGGTTCCGGGTCCTGTGCGAGACCATGCATGTCGGCCAGGTCTTCGTGCTGGCCACCGCCGCCGCCCGCGACGCCGAGAACGGCCCGGCCTTCCTCGACGCAGCGCAAGAGGCCTGCGGCCACCCGATCGAGCTGCTTTCCGGCCGGCGCGAGGCGGAGCTCTCGGCCTACGGCATCATCTCGGGCTTCCACGCGCCGGACGGCGTGGTGGGCGATCTCGGCGGCGGCAGCCTGGAACTCGTCGACCTGCGCGGCTCGGCGGTCGGCAGCGGCGTGACCATGCCGCTCGGCGGCCTCGCGCTCCAGGATCTCAGCGGCGGCTCGCTCAAGAAGGCCCGCAAGATCGCCGCCGAAGCGCTCAAGAAAGCGGGCCCGCAGCTCGACACGCTGAAAGGGCGTACCTTCTACGCCGTCGGCGGCACCTGGCGGGCGCTCGCCCGCCTGCACCAGGCGGCGCGGGATTACCGCCTGCACGTGATGCACGGCTATGCGATCGAGCCGAACGACGAATTGTCGTTTCTCCAGGTCGTCGAGCAGTCCGACGCCGCGACTCTCGCCGCCGTCGAGAGCGTGTCGGAGGCGCGCCGGCCCCTCCTCGCCTACGGGGCGGTGGTGCTGGAAGAGGTGATCCGCTCCGGGCGCCCGCGGGAGATCGCGATCTCGGCCACCGGCGTGCGCGAGGGCCTGCTCTACGAGAAGCTCGACGACGCTGCCCGCGCCCGCGATCCGCTGCTCCTGGCGGCGGCGGAGCTCAACCGCCTGCGCTGCCGCAGCCCCGGCCACGGCCCCGAATTGCAGGCCTGGACCGATGCCTTCATGGCGAGCCTGTCGACGCCGGAGACCGCCGACGAGCGGCGCTTGCGCCACGCCGCCTGCCTGCTGGCCGACGTCAACTGGCGCACCCATCCGGATTACCGCGGCGAGCAGAGCCTCAACGTCATCGCCCACGCCTCCTTCGTCGGCATCGACCATCCGGGCCGGGCCTATCTGGCGGTGGCGGTGTTCTTCCGCCACGAGGGTGTCGCCCCCGAGAAGGCGAGCCCGCTCCTGCGCCAGCTCGCCGGCCCGCGCCTGTTCGAGCAGGCGCGCCTGCTCGGGGCGCTCCTGCGCGTCGCCTTCCCGGTCTCGGTGGCGATGGAGGGCGTCCTGCCACGCACGCCGCTGGCGATGCGCGACGGCGCCATCGTCCTCACCCTGCCACCGGAGCTGCGCGACCTCGCCAGCGACCGCCTGTCGAACCGCCTGCGCGGGCTCGGCCGGCTGCTCGGGGCGGAAGCGCGGATCGAGATCGGAGCGTGAGGGCGACGGCCGGCGGGGGAGAAGGGCTCGGCGGGTTCGAACGACAAGCATCGCCGAGTGATTGCTCCCACCGGTGAAGATCGGGCCGGCAGCGAACCCGGACCCTTCCTGTCATTCCGGGGCCGCGCAGCGGAGCCCGGACTCCAGATGCGCGGGCGTGAAGGGATAATGCGCCTCGGTCCCCGCTCTGTACGGTACCACCTGCGATTC
>JAEWKL010000068.1 GCA_023386115.1 Pseudomonadota bacterium | reverse complement strand
TGCGCAGCCGCGCGCCGGTCCCCGGCGCGACCTGGTGCAGGTAATCGAGCTCCGGCGAGTACAGCAATTCGTCGATGTAGCCGATGAAGCGGTGGCCCTCGAGGTCGCGGCGCTCACGGATCGGCGGGTGGCCCGCGAGGTAGGCGGGGGCGGCGTAGAGCTTGAGCGTGTAGTCGGTGAGCTTGCGGCCGACGATGCGGCCCTCCGGCGGCAGGCTCAGGCCGATGGCGATGTCGGCCTCGCGCTTCGACAGGCTGAACAGCCGGGCGGTGGCGACGAGCTCGATGTCGAGCTCGGGGTGGCGCTCGATGAGGGCGGTGAGGCGGGGCGCCAGGAAGGCGCTACCGAAACCGTCCGGCGCGCCGATCCGCACCGTGCCGACGAGCTGCGACGCCGCCCGGCCGATCGCCGCCTCGCCGTGGATGATCGCCGATTCGATCGCGTCGGCGGTCGCCACCAGCGCCAGGCCGGCTTGCGTCGCGGTGTAGCCGGAGGCGCGGCGGTGGAAGAGCTTTTCGCCCAGGCGCCGCTCCAGCCGGTCGATCCGCCGGATCACCGTGGCGTGGTCGACCCCGAGCCGTCGCGCCGCCGCCGAGACCGTGCCGGCCCGGTGCACCGCCAGGACGAAGCGGTAATCGTCCCACACGTCCCCCCTTGCCCCATCCGGTTCCCGCATTCGTGCACACCCGTTCCGCTCTCACGCCCCTTCCGCTATGTGGATCGCCAGGGCAAGGTGGCCCCAACACAGTCGATCCAGGGAGGATCCCTCATGGTGCGCGAAGTCGGGCACTTCATCGGCGGCGAGCATGTTCCCGGCCGCTCGGGCCGCACGTCCGATATCTACCAGCCGATGACCGGCGAGGTGGTCGGGCGGCTGGCGCTGGCGAGCCAGGCCGAGATGCGTGCCGCGATCGAGAACGCCGCCAAGGCGCAGGTCGCCTGGGCCGCCACCAACCCGCAGCGCCGGGCGCGCGTGATGATGCGCTTCCTCGACCTCGTGGCGCGCGAGATGGACAGCCTCGCCGACCTGCTCGCCCGCGAGCACGGCAAGACCATCCCCGACGCCAAGGGCGACATCCAGCGCGGCGTCGAGGTGGTGGAGTTCGCCTGCGGCATCCCGCACCTGCAGAAGGGCGAGTACACCGAAGGCGCCGGCCCCGGGATCGACATCTACTCGATGCGCCAGCCGCTCGGGGTGGTCGCCGGCATCACGCCGTTCAACTTCCCGGCGATGATCCCGATGTGGAAGTTCGCCCCGGCCATCGCCTGCGGCAACGCCTTCATCCTCAAGCCTTCGGAGCGTGATCCGGGCGTGCCGATGCGGCTCGCCGAGCTGATGATCGAGGCCGGGCTCCCGGCCGGCATCCTCAACGTCGTCAACGGCGACAAGGAGGCCGTCGACGCGATTCTCGACGACGACATCATCCAGGCGGTCGGCTTCGTCGGCTCCTCCGACATCGCCCAGTACGTCTATGCCCGGGCGACCGCGACGGGGAAGCGCGCCCAGTGCTTCGGCGGCGCCAAGAACCACATGATCATCATGCCGGATGCCGACATGGACCAGGCCGTCGACGCCCTGATGGGCGCCGGCTACGGCTCGGCCGGCGAGCGCTGCATGGCGGTGTCGGTCGCGGTGCCGGTCGGCGAGAAGACCGCCGACGCCCTGATGAGCAAGCTGATCCCGCGGGTCGAGAGCCTGAAGATCGGTCCCTCGACCGACCCGAGCGCCGATTACGGCCCGCTTGTGACCAAGGCGGCGCTCGAGCGGGTGCGCAACTACGTCGAGATCGGGATCAAGGAAGGCGCCAAGCTCGCGGTCGACGGCCGGCCCTTCAAGATGCAGGGCTACGAGAACGGCTTCTACATGGGCGGCTGCCTGTTCGACCACGTGACGCCGGAGATGCGGATCTACAAGGAGGAGATCTTCGGCCCCGTGCTGTCGGTGGTGCGGGCCAAGGACTATGCCGAGGCCCTGCGGCTCCCCAACGAGCACGAATACGGCAACGGCGTCGCGATCTTCACCCGCGACGGCGACGCGGCGCGCGACTTCGCCGCCAAGGTGCAGGTCGGCATGGTCGGCATCAACGTGCCGATCCCGGTGCCGCTGGCCTATTACACCTTCGGCGGCTGGAAGCGCTCGGGCTTCGGCGACCTCAACCAGCACGGGCCGGACGCGGTGCGCTTCTACACCAAGACCAAGACGGTCACCCAGCGCTGGCCGTCGGGGGTGAAGGAAGGCGCGCAGTTCTCGATGCCGGTGATGCAGTAATACCAACGGTCGTTGAAAACGACCTTTGGTTCCGTTCTCGAATTTTCGCCAAGCCTCTGGCGTAGCGTCGAAAATTCGAGATGGATCAACGGCCTCGTCGATCCCGGGCCTGCCCGGGATCGAATCGATGCGTCAGCATCTTAGGCCGTTGGTATAAGCACTCTGAAACTCGCGAGTCCCCCTCTCCCCGACAGGTCCCGGGCTTGCCCGGGATCTGCAAGCGAGGGACGAAGTCGGGCAAGTCCGACTTCTCGCGGGGAGAGGGGACACCCGCGCCTTCTCCGGCCGGGCCAAGACCAAGACGGAACAGGAGGAAAAGCCGCCATGACCCTGTTCACCCTGCCCGAGGACCAGATCGCCATCCGCGACATGGCGCGCAGCTTCGCGGCCGAGCGGATCGCGCCGCACGCCCTCGACTGGGACGAGCGCAAGCATTTCCCCCTCGACGTGCTGCGGGAAGCCGCAGGGCTCGGCATGGGCGGCATCTATATCTCCGAGGACCATGGCGGCTCGGGCCTCACCCGGCTCGACGCCGCCCTGATCTTCGAGGCGCTGAGCCTTGGCTGCCCGACGGTCGCGGCCTTCCTGTCGATCCACAACATGGCCGCCTGGATGATCGACAAGTTCGGGTCGGCGGCCCAGCGCGAGCGCTTCCTGCCGGCACTCTGCCGCATGGACGCGGTGGCGGCCTATTGCCTGACCGAGCCGGGTTCAGGCTCCGATGCCGCGGCTTTGCGCACCAGCGCCCGGCGCGAGGGCGACCACTACATCCTCAACGGCGCCAAGCAGTTCATCTCGGGCGCCGGCGCGGCCGACCTCTACGTCACCATGGTCCGCACCGGCGAGGCGGGCCCGAAGGGCATCTCGACCCTGGTGGTGCCCTCCGATGCGCCCGGCCTGTCCTTCGGGCCGAACGAGCGCAAGATGGGCTGGAACGCCCAGCCGACCCGTGCGGTGATCTTCGAGGAATGCCGGGTCCCGGTCGAGAACCGCCTCGGCGAGGAGGGAATCGGCTTTCGCATCGCCATGGCGGGGCTCGATGGCGGCCGGATCAATATCGGCGCCTGCTCCCTCGGCGGTGCGCAAGGCGCCCTCGACAAGAGCCTCGCCTACATGGCCGAGCGCAAGGCGTTCGGGAAGCGCATCGACGAGTTCCAGGCCCTGCAATTCCGCCTCGCCGACATGGCGACGGAGCTGGAGGCCGCCCGTGCCCTCCTCTACGGGGCCGCCGCCGCCCTCGACCGCGGCGACCCCGATGCCACCCAGCGCTCCGCCATGGCCAAGCGCTTCGCGACCGACACCGGCTTCCGGGTCGCCAACGAGGCGCTGCAGCTCCATGGCGGCTACGGCTACCTATCGGAATACGGCGTGGAGAAGATCGTCCGCGACCTGCGGGTGCACCAGATCCTGGAGGGCACCAACGAGATCATGCGGGTGATCGTGGCGCGGGGGCTCGTCGCAGGCTGAGCACCGCGTCGTCCACGATCCTTCATCGCAAGAAACAGAATCCAGCAGAGGAAACGCTGAGCCATGACGCAGATCGCCTTCCTGGGCCTCGGCAACATGGGCGGGCCGATGGCCGCCAACCTGGTGGCGGCGGGGCACGCGGTGACGGGCTTCGACCTGGTGCCGGACGCCCTGGAGGCCGCCCGCGCGGCCGGCGTGTCGGTCGCCGGGAGCGCTCAAGCCGCGGTGGCGGGGGCCGAGATCGTCGTCACCATGCTGCCGGCGGGGCGTCATGTGCTGGCGGTCTACGACGCGGTCCTGCCCCACGTGGCACAGGGCGCCCTGATGATCGACTGCTCGACCATCGACGTCGCCAGCGCCCGGGGGGCGCATGAGAAGGCGCAAGGGCGCGGCCTTGGCCGCCGCCACCCCCCCGGCGCCCGCGGCGTCGGCGGGGCCCACGGC
>JAEWKL010000047.1 GCA_023386115.1 Pseudomonadota bacterium | reverse complement strand
AACTTGTCAAAGAGCAGGCCGGAGCGATCCGGCGATCATCGGCGACAACAGGACCCGCACCTGACCAAGGTCAGGCTCGCCGGCCCAGACTGTGCAGAAGACGTTTCAGCGACCGGTCCGCGGGAGCGGCCGGCGCCGATGGGCTGGGATATACGGGCCACTCCCGGACCCGTCAACCCCTCAGCGAAACTTTCGCGACAGGGTCTCTCCCCTCCCCTTCCAGGATCGGGACGGACGCCGCACAGAGCCAATGCCGCATGGCGTCGAAGGTCGCGGTCGCGGAGGCGACGATGACATCGGCCCGGCCGCGCGCGGCCTCCTCGGCAAGGCGCAGGCGGAAAGCCTTCCACATCGCACCGGTGTCCCGGCCGTGCGCCGCGTAGTAGCGGCAGCCGTCCTCCGTCGAGAGCCCGAGCTGGCGCCCGATATGCTTGGCGATCACTTGGCCCCCGAGCGTCGAGCCTTCGAGGACGTAGAGCGCGCCGAAGGCCTCGTCCCGATCGGACGGCAGGGCGAGGCGCGGGCGCGGCAACGCCTGGATCGCCGCATCGTCGAGGCCCAGGAAGCGCAGGTCGGCGACGAGATGCGCGAGGCGCCGTCGCGGCTCGAAGAAGGCGGGCTCATCCAGCGTTTCGCCGAGAGCCGGCTCCAGCACGGCATGAAATCCCCAGAAACGGGCGAGCAGCGCGCGATAGCCGACGCGCGTGGCGACGCGGGTCTCCCAGGCGAGATCGTGCTCGATCGCCTCGTGCGCGGCCCGCGTCTCCGCCCGCAGGCGCTCCAGGATGTCGCTCACGCGGTGACCGTGAAGCAGGCGCCGGGACGATTCTCGACCTCCAGCCGGGCGTTGATCTGGTCGAGCATGGCCCGGATCAGCTTCATGCCGAGGCCTGTGCCCCGGGCCGGAGCGTCGGGCCAGTCGATCGGCAGGCCTTTGCCGTCGTCGCAGACGGAGAGCCGCACCCGCCCCTCGGTCTCGCCGGAGACGCACACTGCAACGCGGCCGCCCGTCCCGGCGAAGGCGTACTTGAAGGCGTTGGTGATCAACTCCGTCGCGATCAGGGAGAGCGCCACCGCCTTGCGGTAGGGGACCATCAGCCCGGGCTCGGCATCGAGATCGACGGCATGCCCCTCCCCCGCCATGCCGGCGAGGTCGGCGCAGAGATTCTCGATCGTCTGGCCGAGATCGACCTCCTCGACGCTCTCGGCCTGGTAGAGGCTGTCATGGACCCGCGCCACGCTCATCACCCGGGCCGCGGTCTCGGCGAAGGCGGCCTGCGCGGCCGGGTCGGTCACCTGGCGGCGCTGCATCTGCAGGAAAGCCGAGACGATCTGGAGCGAGTTCTTGACCCGGTGGTCGATCTCGCGGGTGAGCAGGTCCTTCTGAGTGAGCAGGCGCTCCTTGTCGGCGAGCAGCCCGGTCAGCTCGGTGATCTTGCGCTGCTGGCGCAGAACCACGCCCTCCACCGCCTGGGCCAGGGCTTCGGCGATGCCGATCTGCCAGGGCGCGAAGGGCTCGGAGACGCCGCGCCGCTCCTCGATCCAGCGCTCGAACGAGCGCCGGGGCAGCACCGCCACCGGCCCGCTCCCGGCGAGAACGGGCTTTCGCGGGTCGCCGCCCCAGGTGACGGTGCTCGGCACCTCGGGCCGGAACCACAGGAGAAGGTGACGCCGCTCGGAATCGACGAAGACGGCGAGCAGGCCGCTGGCGCATTCGGCGAAGGGGGCACTCGCTGGGTACACGGCGGCGAATTCCGCCGTGGCGTAGCTGGCGCGGTCCGCCGGCAGGGTGGCGCGCAGCCAAGCGGCGATCGCCAGGATCGCGTCGGGCGGCGGCGTCAGGCCGAGGCTGCGCACGGCATTGTCCGAGACGGTCGCTGCGCCGCGGGCGTCGAACAGGTCGAGGAGGGTGTGGGCGTTCTCGGTCAGCGCGTTGACGAAGTCGTCGGAGCGGGCGAGCTCGCGCACCAACTCGCTCTCGAGGGCCAAGTGGGCCTGCTGCTCCTGCCACAGGCGCCGGCTCTCAAGCTCGTAGACCCGCATCGCGAAGGCGTCGGCGAGGACGGTGGCGGCGGCGCGGGTCTCGGGCGCGACGTAGTGGGGCCGGCGGTGATGGCCGATCATCAGGCCCCACAGCCGACCCTCGACCAGGATCGAGATCGACATCGACCCGTTCACGCCGAGATTGCGCTGGTACTCGAGGTGGATCGGCGACAGGCTGCGCGCCTGGGCGAAGGTGAGGTCGATGGGCGCGTTGGCGGAAGCGGGCACCGCCACCAGGGGCACCGGCACGTAGTCGCGGTCGATGACGAAGCGGCTCTTCGAGCGGGTGTAGAGGGCACGGGCCTGGGCCGGGATGTCGGAGGCCGGGAAGTGCAGGCCGAGCAGGCTGCGGGTCCAGGCCGGGTCCTTGTCCTCGGCGATGGCAGCGCCGTTCCAGTCCGGATCGAAGCGGTAGACCAGGACACAGTCGAAGCCGGTGAGCGCCCGGGTCTCGCGGGCCGCGACAGCGGCGGCGTTCTCCAGCGTGTCGGCCGCGCGCAGACGGCCGATGGCGAGCTCGGTGTCGAGCTGGCTCGCGGACCGGAAATCCTCCGGATGGGCCGGCGCCAGTTCGAGCTCGACGATGATCCGGTCGCCATTGCGGTGGGCCACCACCTCCACCGGCAGCCCGTCGGACGAGGGCACTGCGATGCGCTGGCGCACGACGCGGCCGGGATCGACCGTCTCCCCCTGCAGGGCCTCGCGGATCCGGTCGGCGAGACCTGCGCCAAACAACGCGGCGAGGTCGAGGCCGAGCGGGTCCCGGTCGAGGGCGTCGCGGACATTGCCGCTGCAGGCGACGACGGTCAGGGTCTCGAGATCGGCCGCGACCAGGACGGCATGGGGCTGGATCGCCCCAGGGATATGGATCGGCTCCTGCTCGCACAGGCGTGGATCCACCGGCTCGGCCCGCACCCGCCGGCTCACCGCCGCCTGGACCGCCTCGCGGCTATGCCCGTGCTCCAGCGTCTCGACCGGCTCAGTCACGATCCAGTAGCGATCGGGCGCGGCAGCCTGGCGCAGGGTGATCCTGACCTGCATCGGGCGCGGGTCGAACCCGTAGACGAACGAGAAGGTGTGATCGAGGTGGCCCCGGCGCACCCCCTCGCGAAAGCGGCCGTAGAAATGCGGCAGATGGGTGCAGGGGGCGACGTCCGTGAAGAAGTTGCGGCCGATCACCCGCTCGGGCGAGCGGCCGGAGAACGCACTCTCGGTCTGGTTGTAGAGATGGATGACGCCGCGTCCATCGATCTGGATCACGCCCTGGCGCAGGCGATCGATGTCGTACGGCGCGAGCGCGTCGAGGTCGATCGTCGGAACCGTCGTCGGGTCGGGCAAGGTCACGGTCTATCCAGCGAATCAATGGCCCGGGAGGGCGGCGCCTCCGGCGACAGGTCACGCACCTTAGCGACTGCCGTGTCTGAACGGAACCTCAACGCGTGATTGACGCCGCGTCTGTTGACGCTCCGTCACCGTGTGCCGCCCGTCCGCTCGGCCACTGCCCGGACGGCGCTCTGCAGCCCCTCCGCGAGAGTCGGATGATAGAAGGGCCGGTCGAGGAAGGTCGCGGCCGTCCAATCTTCCTGGACGGCGATCGCCATCAGGTGGGCGAGATGCTCGATTCCGGGTCCGACCATCGCGGCGCCGGTCAGCCGGCCGTCGGGGTCGGCATAGACCCGGATCAGGCCGGCGGCCCGGTCCATCACTCGGGCGCGGCCCTGATCGGCGAAGGCAGTCTCGCCGATGACCCAGTCGCGCGCCGCCTCCGCGTCGAAGACCCGGCCGATCGCGGCGATCTGCGGATCGGTGAAGACGAGCGCGAAGGCCGGCCAGGGCAGCGGCGCCTCGACCTGGGGG
>JAEWKL010000016.1 GCA_023386115.1 Pseudomonadota bacterium | reverse complement strand
GCGCGGGACCGCCTGCGGATCCGGCTATTTCCGGTACACGGCCACCGCGTTGCCGTCCGTCAGCATGAACACGATCCCGGCCTTCCGGAGCGCCGCGATGGCGGTGCAGCGCGTGCGGGAGGTCAGGGCCTCGCCGTCGTCCTCCAGGCGGCGGACCGAGGAGAGCGACAGGCCGCTGAAGGCGGCGAGATCCTGCATCGACCAGCCGAGCAGGCCCCGGGCGGCGCAGAGATGCCGGCCGCCAATCCCGCTCTCGAATCCCTGCTGCGCCGGCTCGTCCATCGCTGCGGTCATCGGGCCGTCGAGGCGCGAGGCCATGATGGTCCAGTTCCGGATCGTGCCCCGCTCGTCCCGCATCGGCGCGTAGGCGAAGCGGAAGCGGCCCTGCCCGCCCCCGGCGAGGCGCAGCATCTTGCTCATCGCGAAGGGCCGGCCGGCCTCCAGGAGCGTGCGGACCTGCTCCCGCGCCCGGGCCCGGTCGTCGGGGACGATCACCCGGCAGCAATCCTCGCGATACTCCTCCTGGGTGAGGCCGGTCAGGGCCAGCACCTCCTGCGAGCCGACCCGCTGCGCCGGGTCGTCGATGGCGGCGTGGGTCCAGGACTGCGTCTGCTCGAACAGGGCCCGCCGGCGGCGGCGCTCCTCCGCCTGCAGGGCGATCAGGCGCTCGCGGTCGGTCACGTCCAGCACGCTGCCGGCGGCGGCCCGCGGCCGTCCGTCCGGGTCGTGGTAGACCTCGCCACGGACGGACAGGATGCGCAGCGACCCGTCCGGCCGGATCACCCGGACCGTCTGGTCGCGCAGGGTTCCGCCCTGGATCAACTGCGCGGCGGTGGCGAGGTCGAAGCGATCCTCGGGATGCACCATCGCCAGGAGGTTGGCGTAGCTCGGCCGGACCATGCCCCTATCGAGGCCGAGCAGGCGGTACAGGCCGGGCGACCAGACGTGCTCGTCGGTCGCGAAGGTCCAGCCCCAGCTGCCGGTCAGGCCGCGGATCTCGAGCAGCCTCAGGAATTCGCGTGACGAGAAGACGGGCAGGTCCGGAGCACCGGGAACAGGCGTGGACATGCGGCGATCCTGACAGCCGGGAGATGTCGGTCGGAGCTAAGTCAAGTCCTGGACAAATCGATGCCTGGACCAGACCAATCGGCTACGACACAACGTCAATGCGAGACTGACGAAGACGCTGCATCCCCCGGTTCGCTGCGTCAAGCCGCCGCCTCCGCCGGCCGCGTCCGCTCGGCGGCGAGCCGGGCCACGGCCGCGAAGTCGACCTTGCCGGAGCCGAGCTGCGGCAGCTTGTCCACGGCCACGATCTCGGCCGGCACCGCCAGCTCGCTCATCCCGCCGGCGCGGGCCTTCGCCTGGAAGGCGGCGCGCGTCGCATCGGCCTGCTCGGTCACCAGCACCAGGCGCTCGCCCTTGCGCGGATCGGGCAGGGCCGCGACGGCGCTGGCGGCATTCGGGTAGAGCACGGCGGCCAGGGCCTCGATGGCGGCGAGCGAGATCATCTCGCCGCCGACCTTGGCGAAGCGCTTGGCCCGGCCGCAGATGGTGACAAAGCCGTCCGGGTCGATCGTCACGATGTCGCCGGTATCGTGCCAGCCCTCGGGCGGCGTCTCCAGCACCCCGGGACGCTCGGCCCGGAGATAGCCCAGCATCACGTTGGGGCCGCGCACGAACAGGCGTCCGCCCTCGCTCACCCCCGGAATCGGCTCCAGCCGCGCCTCCATGCCGGGCATGATCCGCCCGACCGTGCCGAAGCGGTTGAACATCGGCGTGTTGAGGGCGAGCACCGGCGCCGTCTCGGTGACGCCGTAGCCCTCGAGGATGCGCAAGCCGAACTTTTCCGCGTAGGTCTTGCGGGTCGCCGGCTTCACCGGCTCGGCCCCGGCCAGGATGTAGCGCAGCGACCGGAAATCGTAGGCGTGGGCGGCCCGCGCGTAGCCGGCCAGGAACGTGTCGGTGCCGAACAGGATGGTGCTGTTCGAGCCGTAGACCAGCTCCGGGACCACCCGGTAATGCAGCGGCGAAGGGTAGAGGTAGACCGGCACGCCGGAGACCAGCGGCAGCACCAGCCCGACCGTGAGCCCGAAGGAGTGGAACACCGGCAGGACGTTGAACACCTTGTCGGTGCGGCCGAAATCGATCCGCGCCTGGGCCTGGGCGGCGTTGGCCAGCATGTTGCGGTGGGAGAGCACCACACCCTTCGGCGTGCCCTCGCTGCCCGAGGTGAACAGGATCGCCGCCGGGTCGTCGGGCTGTCGGGCATGCAGCGCCTGCCGCCAGCCCAGGAGGCCGCGGAGCTTGTCGAGCCGGCCGACTTGGCTGCGGACGTCCTCCAGGTAGACGATGGTCAGGCTCTGGCTCAACGCCTCCAAGAGCGTGTCGAGGCGGCCCTTCTGCACGAAGGCCCGGGAGGTGACGATCGTGTCGACCTCCGCCGCCTTGCAGGCGTTGAGGATGTTGGTCGGCCCGGCGGTGAAGTTGATCATCGCCGGCACCCGGCCCGCCGACATCAGCCCAAGCACCGTGACGGCGGCGGCGTTGGCGTTCGGCAGCATCACGCCGATGGCCCGGCCCCGCGGCGCGAGCGGCCCGAGCTTGCCCCCGAGCACCCGGGCGCCCATGAGCAGGCGGCGGTAGGTGAGCTTGCCGGCGACCGGGTCCTCGACGGCGACGCGGGCCCCGCCCTCGCGCTCGGCCGCCTGGACCACCGCGTCGAACACCGTGCGGTCGATCGGCGCGGTGCGGAAGATCAGGTCCGACATCACCCCGTAGAGCGCTGCCCCCGCGGCCTGCCGGCGGGCCTTGCCCTTGAGCGCGGGATCGACGTCGAGCCGCACCGGCTCCAGCACGGTCACGGTGAATTTCGGCCACCAGCGCCGGCGCACCTGGGCGCGGGACAGGCGCGAGAACACCGTCTGCTCCGGCCCCTCGATCTTCACCGGCACCACCGGCACGCCGGACTTGTCGGCGATGAGGCCGGCGCCGTCATAGACCTTCATCAGGCTGCCGGTGACGGTGAGCCGTCCCTCGGGGAAGATGATCAGCGTCTCGCCGGCCTTGACGGCGTTGATGAGTTTGCGCGTCGCCATCGGCTTCGTCGGGTCGAGGGGGAGCGCCCGGGTCAGCCACAGGAACGGCTTCACCCACCATTTCTGCGCGATGGTGTGGTCGATCGCGAAGGTCGGGTCGCGCTCGGTCAGCGACAGGGCCAGGCCGGCATCCAGGAAGCTGACGTGGTTGAGGGCGATGATGGCGTTCGGCCCCGCCTTCTCGACGTTCTCGAGCCCGCGCACCTCCAGGCGGTAGAACGCCCGGAACAGGATCGACAGGAAATCGCGGAATCCACTGGTCGGCAGGACCGCCAGGATCGCGAGTCCGGCCAGGAGATTGGCGATGCCGACGATCAGGAACTGCCCGGCCGACGACAGGCCCGCCTTCTGCAAGCCCGCGAGACCGGCGGCGCCGAGCACGATGAGGGCGGCGGCGAGCACGTTCGAGGCGGCGATGACGCGGGCGCGGCGCTCCTTCGGGGTCCAGGCCTGGAGCGCGGCGAAGGACGGCACGATGAACAGGCCGGCGGCGGCGGCGAGAGCCACGAAGTCGAGGGCGATCCGGGCGCCGCGCCAGGAACCCAGGAAGTCGAGGGCGCCGACCGCGGAGGGGGGCGGCACGCTGGTGGCGGCGACATGGGCCAGGTCGAGGGAGACGAGGCCCATGATGAGCGCCGCGATCGGCGTCGGCAGCATCACGATCCGCCCGGCGCAGAGCCAGGAGGCGAGGCCTGAGCCGAGCGCCACGCCGACCGAGAACATCGCGAGGAGCGCCGTCACCACGGTCTCGTCGCCCCCGAAGGTGCCCTTCACCAGCGCCGGCAGCAGGGCCAGCACGACGGCGCCGACGAGCCAGAACCAGCTGGTGATGACGCCGGTGCGCCACAGCCGCGTATCCTCGTAGAGGTCGCGCATCAGGCTGCCCGTGGAGCGCAGCACGTTGCGGTCGATGGTGAGGGAGGGCGCCGCCTCGCCGGTCTTCGGAATCGCCAGGCTGGCGAGCCAGCAGAGAACCGAGAAGCCGATCACCAGGAGCCCGAAGGCGTGGGCGCCGCCGTGGGTGACGGCGAGCCCGCCCGCGATGGTGCCGGTGAGGATGGCGAGGAAGGTCGCCGCCTCGATGAGCGCGTTGCCGGCCGGCAGCTCGGCGCGCACCAGGTGATCGGGCAGGATGCCGTACTTGATCGGCCCGAACAGGGCCGCCACGATCCCGAACAGGATCAGGGCCAGAAACAGGATCGGCACCGAGGCGAGCCAGAAGCCGAGCACGGCGACGCCGGCCGCCACGATCTCCCCCGCCTTGAGGCGGCGCGCGATGAGCGCCTTGTCGTAGCGGTCGGCCAGTTCGCCGCCGAGGCCCGAGAGGAAGAAGAACGGCGCGATGAAGGCCGCGCCGGCCAAGGTCACCAGGGCCGCCGAGCCGCCATCCGCCCCGCCGCCGACCCCGCCCGCCCCGAACATGATCAGGAACACCAGGGCGTTCTTGAGGAAGTTGTCGTTGAAGGCGGAGAAGAACTGGCACCAGAACAGGGGCGCGAAGCGCCGGCTGGCCATCAGCGATCCGGACATGGAGGGCGTTCCTCGCTCGGTGACGGGTATGCGGAATGGCCGGGCGCCGCCGCGGCAGGAGACGGGTGCTTAGCCGGTAAATCCTAACCGGCTTTGCTGCCCTGGTCTTGTGGCGATCCGATGTCTGGCGATCCGATGCCGAGGAGCGGGCGTCCCGGTGGAGACAGGCTATTCCTTGCCCATCTCCATCAGCAGGCGCTCGGCCCGGGCATCCTCGATGCGGTTGACGAGGCGCTTGCCCTCGTGGACGTCGCGCACGGTCTTGACCAGGGTGATGCAGGACTGGACCAGCATCGTCACCCCCATGGCGAGGTAGCCCTTGGTCCAGAGGTCGAGGGGCAGGAACAGGATGCCGCCCGCCACCATGGTGGCGGCGCCGATGAAGGAGGCGTAGGTGAACGCCACCCAGGCCGAGGTGTGCTGCGGGTTCTGCGAGGTCATGGATGGGGTTTCCTCGGGATTGCGATGCGGGTTCGGCGGGCTCAGGCGGCGCTGGTCTCGGCCTGCTGCCGGGCCGCGGCGGCCTTGGTGCGCAGGCGCTCCATCACGCCGCCGGCGCTCGGCCGGGTGCGCGCGCCGAAGCCGGCCTCCTCCAGGC
>JAEWKL010000897.1 GCA_023386115.1 Pseudomonadota bacterium | reverse complement strand
ATGCCAAGGCGCGAGGGTACAAGGCGCGAGGGTATAAGTCTCTCCCACGAAACTCCCGGTCACCGTCGCCGCTCGCTGTGGCGGCGTCAGCGCAGCGGGAGGTTCGTGAGACCCATTCAGGCCCGGGGCCGCACCGCGCCGGGTGCCGTCGTCAGCCCTCGATGAAGGCCAGGAGATCGGCGTTGAGCCGGTCGGCATGGGTGGTCGGGATGGCGTGCGGAGCCCCCGGATAGACCTTGAGCGTCGCGCCGCGGATCATCTCGGCGGCGAGCTTGCCGGTCGCTTCGAACGGCACGACCTGGTCGGCATCGCCGTGGACCACCAGGGTCGGCACGTCGATCTTGCCCATGTCGGGCCGGAAGTCGGTCTCGGCGAAGGCCGTGGCGCAGTCGACCGTGGCCTTGATCGAGGCCATGAGGGCGATCTGCAGCGTCTGCTTGAAGACGCCCTGCGAGACGCTCATCCCCTTGTTGGTGCCGTAGAAGACGGGATTGAAGTCGTCGAGGAACTGGGCCCGGTCCTTGACGATCCCGGCCTTCAGGGCATCGAAGAAGGAGGTGTCCGGCCCGTCATGGTCGGCGGTCTTGCCGAAGATCGGCGTGACGGCGCTGACGAGGGCGAGCTTGGCGACCCGGCCCGAGCCGTGCCGCGCGATGAAGCGGGTCACGTCGCCGCCGCCCATCGAGAAGCCGACCAGCACGACGTCGCGCAGGCCGAGCGTCTCGATCAGCGCCGCGATGTCGTCCGCCATCGTGTCGTAGTCGTAGCCGCCCCAGGGCTGGCCCGACCGGCCGAAGCCGCGCCGGTCGAACGCCACCGCGCGGTAGCCGCGCTCGGCGAAGAACAGCATCTGCGCGTCCCACATGTCGGCCGAGAGCGGCCAGCCGTGGCTGAACAGGATCGGCCGGCCGGTGCCCCAGTCCTTGTAGTAGATCTCGGTTCCGTCCTTGGTCTTGATCATCGGCACGTCCTGCTTCCGCTCGTGTGGCGGTGGGCAGGATAGGCGCCGAGGGGTCGGGCGGATTGGACGATCGCGGCGCGGCTTGTGCGGATCCGCGCTGCCGTCCCGACCGGCGATGCCCTAACCGTCCGCGAAGGTCCCGGTGTCCTCGGACGGCGTGGCCGGCGGCAGCGCGAGCGGGTGCGGCGCGTGCAGGCGCCGCCACTGCCCGGGGCTGGTCCCGACGGTGCGGGAGAAGATCCGGGTGAAGTAGCTCTGGTCGTGGAAGCCGCAGAGCAGGGCGATCTCGGCGAGCGGCAGGCCCGTCGTCGCCATCAGGGTCCGCGCCTCGTCGATCCGCAGGCCCGACAGGTACTGGTGCGGCGAGTGCCCGGTGCTGCGCCGGAAGGCGGCGGCGAAGTAGCTCGGGGACAGCCGGCACGCGCGGCTGACCTCGGTGATCGTCAGCGGGGAGGCGAGGCGCGCCCGCATCAGCTCCTTGGCGCGGCGCTCCTGCCAGGGCGCGAGCCCGCCGCGCCGGGGGGCCGCCCGCGCGGGAACCTGCCCGTAATGGTGGGCCGCATGGCTCAGGAAGGCCAGGACGAGGTGGTCGACGAAGGCCGCCCGCGCGGGATCCGGCCGTTCGAGCGCCGGGAGGAGCAGCTGCGCCAGCCCGAGCGCGACCGGGTCGATCCCGTCGCGGGGCCAGGACAGGCCGGCGGGCCGGGCGAAGCCCTCCTCGGCGGCGACGTCGTGCAGGACGGCATCCGGCAGGTAGAGCTGCATCGCGTCGAAGGTGCCGCGCATGGCGGAAAGCGGCGTGTCGCCGAGGCTGAGCGCGCTGACCGCTCCCGCCGGGACGAGTCCCGCGTGCCGGACGCGGCCGGCGACCCGCAGGTCGTGATGCTGCAAAGGTTGGAGCTGGACCACGATGCTGAAGGCCGCCTCCGGCCGAAGCGGCGCCGTGGTCACGCCGGGCGCGACCTGCCCCTGGAGCCGCGTCAGGACGAGCGGTGCGAGACGGGCGCGCTCGATCGAGAGGGAGGAGGTCGCGCGGATCCCGAAATGCCGGGCGAGGCGCTCGCCGTGAAGGCCCGGCCGCGGGCCGGCGTGATGCGACGGCGAGGCCGTCTGCCGTGTCTCGGTGCGTGCTGCCATGGGCCGCCGTCGGGAAGGTCCAGCAAGATCTGGAAACAAAGATCTCCCAAGGCTCCCCCAAGTCGGGTCGGGGATGAAGTTATCCATGTGTATCGGTCCGCCGGACCGAGCGACCTTGGACCGGTGCGACCCGCGCACCGGCCCGCGTCATCGCGGGCCGCTCGCCTTTCCGGCAGCGAGCACCGGGTAGTCGGTGTACCCGGATTCGTCGCCGCCATAGACGCCGATCGCCTGCGGGGCATTGTAGGGACCGCCGGCACGGAGGCGGGCGGGGAGGTCGGGATTGGCCAGGAACAGGCGCCCGAACGCGACCGCCTCGGCCTCGCCCGCCGCCACGATCGCGGCGGCCCGCTCGGGCGTGAGGCCGCCATTGACGATGAGCGGGCCCGGGTAGAGCGGGCGAACCAGCGCCAGCAGCCGGTTGTAATCGGGTGCGCCCGTCCACGCGTTCGTGTCCGCCAGATGCAGATAGGCGAGGCCGGCCCCGGCGAGCCAGGACGCCAGGGGGCCGTAGGTCTCGGCCGGATCCGGGTCGCGGACGTCGTTGTAGGTGGCGAACGGCGACAGCCTGAGGCCGACCCGGCTCGGCGGGATCGCGTCCGTCACCGCGGCCACGACCTCCCGCAGGAAGCGGGCCCGCCCCCGCGCATCGCCGCCATACCCGTCGGTACGCCGGTTGGTGGTGGGGGAGAGGAATTGCGGGATCAGGTAGCCGTTGGCGCCGTGGATCTCGACGCCGTCGAAGCCGGCCTCGCGGGCATGGACGGCCGCGACGCGGTAGGCCTCGACCGCCGCGGCGATCTCAGAGGCCGTCATGGCCCGGGAATGGGTCGCGGCGATCCGCACATAGGCGCCGTTGGCGAGGAGCCCCCAGACCTGCAGCGCGCCGAGATCGTCGTTCAGGCCCGACGGCGACAGGGGCTCGCGGCCGCCGAGCAGACCCCGCGCGCTCGCCCGGCCGCCGTGCCAGAGCTGCGCCACGATACGGCCGCCCTCCGCGTGCACCGCCTCGACGACGGGCCGCCAGCCCTCGACCTGCTCACGCGTCCAGAGGCCCGGCGCGCGATCGAAGGCGTTCGACAGGGGATCGACGTTCACCCCCTCGGACACGATCAATCCCGCGCCGGCCCGTGCGGCGTAGTACCGGGCGGCCGAGGCGTTGATGACGCCCCGCGCATCGGCCCGCGAGCGCGTCATCGGTGCCATGACGAGGCGGTTCGCGAGCGCGAAGCCGCCGAGGCGGACAGGGTCGAACAATCCGGGCATCGCTGTTTCCTTTCCGGCGTCACGCGCCGAGGGCGGCCTTGATCCGGCCCGCCGTGAACGGCAGGTCGCGCAGGCGCTGGCCGGTCGCGTCCCGGATCGCATTGGCGAGCGCGGCGCCGGCCGGTCCCTGCGCCGCCTCGGCGACGCCGAGGAACGGCTGGTCGGGCTGCGCCACGATGTGGACCTCGACGCGGCGCGGCACCGCGCTGAAGCGCAGGATCGGGTAGGCCGACCAGTCGACCGAGGTCACGCGCGTGCGGTCGAAGGCGACGCGCTCGAACAGGGTCCAGCTCGCGGCCTGGAGGAGGCCACCCTCGATCTGGTTGGCGACCCCGTCGGGATTGACGACCTCTCCGGTATCGACCGCGGCGACGATCCGCTCGATGGCGACCTCGCCGGTCTCGCGGTCCACCGCGACCTCCACCGCCACCGCGCAATAGGCTTCGAGGTTCTTGTAGCGGGCGAAGGCGAAGCCGCGGCCGGCCCGCGCCGGCCCGCGCCCCCAGCCGAAACGCTGTGCCGCCGCCTCGACGACGGCGCTCGCGCGCGCATCCGTCAGGTGCCGGAGCCGGAAGGCGACCGGATCCCAGCCGGCGGCGCGGGCGAGGTCGTCGATCGTGCTCTCGATGGCCATCACGTTCAGGTAGCCGCCGAGCGAGCGCATCGACGAGCCGCGCAGCGGCATCTCGGGCAGGAAGTGATGCACCACCGTTGCGTTCGGGAAGGCGTAGAGCGGGATCGCGTTGCGGTCGCCGCCGCCCTCCGGCTG
>JAEWKL010000878.1 GCA_023386115.1 Pseudomonadota bacterium | reverse complement strand
CCTTCACGCCGGCCTCGTTGATCAGGGCGGCGGCGGCGTGGAGGATCGCGTCGCGCTTCTGGGCGTAGCGCCGGGTCTGGCGCGGCGCCGCGTCGGGGGCGGGCACGGTCTCGGGATCGAGGCTGCGGGGCATCGGGGGATTGAGCACTGTCACGGCCCCCCTGACAAGCCGGTGATTACGCGTCCGTGCCGTAATGCTCCCGGTACCAGGCGACGAAGGCCGGAATGCCGGATTCCAGCGGCGTCGCCGGCACGTAGCCGACGAGGTCGCGCAGCAGATCGGTGCTCGCTTCCGTTCGCTCGACGTCGCCCGGCGGCAGGTCGCGCAGGTGGCGCACGGCCGTCCGGCCGAGGGCCCGTTCCAGGGCGTCGAGCATCGCCGCGACGCTCACCGGCCGGCCGCCGCCGATATTGACCATCCGGTAGGGGGCGACCGGGCTCAGGGTATCGGCCGCCGAGACGGGGCCGGACCCGGGCGGGGGAGGGGGGGTGTCGATCAGCCGGGCGATGCTCTCGATCAGGTCGTCGATATAGGTGAAGTCCCGCACCGCCCGGCCGTGGTCGTAGACCTCGATCGGCTCGCCGGCCAGGATCTTCCGGGTGAACAGGAACAACGCCATGTCGGGCCGGCCCCACGGCCCGTAGACGGTGAAGAACCGGAACGCGGTGGTGGGGATCTTCCAGAGATGGGCGTAGGAATGCGCCATCGCCTCGCCGGCCATCTTCGAGGCGGCGTAGATGGTGAGCGGCCACACCGCCCGGTCGGTCTCGCGGAACGGCACCGTCCGGTTGCCGCCATAGGCCGAGGAGGTCGAGGCGAAGAGCAGGTGGCGCACGGGATGCGCCCGGCAGCCCTCCAGCACCTGGAAGGTCCCCACCACGTTGCCCGACACGTAGGCCTCCGGGTGCTCCAGGCTGTAGCGTACCCCCGCCTGGGCCGCGAGATGCACCACCACCTCCGGCCGCGCTTCGGCCATCAGCGCCATGAAGACGCCGGGCTCCTCGAGCAGGAAGGCGTGCGACGAGAAGCCGGGCAGGCTCTCGAGCTGCGCCAGCCGGGCCCGCTTCAGGGCGACGTCGTAGTAGTCGGTCAGCCCGTCGACCCCCACCACCTCGTGGCCGGCCTGAAGCAGGCGCCGGGCGAGATGGAAGCCGATGAAGCCGGCCGTGCCTGTCACGAGGAAGCGCATGGCGGGGATCCCTGGCGCGGGCCTGAACGTGCCCGCCTCGGGCGGTTACACCGATGGGGGACCGGTTGCCAGCCCGGTCGCGCCTCGGAACAGATGCCTCAGAACAGATGCCTCAGAACACTTGCCGCAAGCCCCAGTACAGGACACCGGCCAGCGTGATCGCCGCCGGCAGGGTCAGGATCCAGGCCAGTGCCAGGTTGCGCACCGTCGTCCACTGCAGGCCGGTGCCGTTGGCCCACATCGTGCCGGCGACGCCGCTCGACAGGATGTGGGTGGTCGAGACCGGCATCCCGAAGGCCTCGGCGAGGCCGATCGTGCCGGCGGCGACCGCCTCGGCCGAGGCGCCTTGCGCGTAGGTAAGGTGCTGCTTGCCGATGCGCTCGCCGACCGTGACGACGATCCGCTTCCAGCCCACCATCGTGCCGAGACCGAGCGCCAGGGCGACCACGACCTTGACCCAGGTCGGGATATAGCGGGTGCCGTCGTCGAGGGTGCGCTGGTAGTCCTTGAGCGTCTTCGTCTCGGTGTCGGAGAACGGCGAATGCTCGCCGGTGAGCAGCCGCACCGCGTCGCTGACGAGATACATGTCGTTGCGCAGGTTCTGCGTCGCCTCCGCCGGCACGTGCCGGATGGCGCCGTAGTTCCTCACCTCGGCAGCGATGTCGTCCGCGAGGCCGGCGAGTGCCGCGACGGCTTCCGGCGCGGCAAGGGCCTTGGCCGGCGCTTCCGCCTTCAGGGATTCCCCGACCTTGGCCCGGGCGCCCGCGGCGTCGGGCACGGCGGCGGAGCCGGCATGGTCGCGAAACACCCGGCTCGCCGCTTGCGAGCCCTGCACGAAGGCGGGCGTGCTCGAATCCGGCATGGTGCGGTTGAGCGCGTAGGCCGTGGGGGCGGCGCCGATCAGGATCAGCATGATCAGGCCCATGCCCTTCTGGCCGTCATTGCCGCCATGGGCGAAGGACACGCCGGTGCAGGTCAGGATCAGGAGACCGCGGATCCAGAGCGGCGGCGGCGCGTCGCCCTCGGGGGCGCGGTAGAGGTCGGGCCGGCGCACCAGCCGCTTGAGCACGAGGAGCAGGAGGGCGGCGCAGACGAAGCCGACGAGCGGGCTGAACAGCAGCGATTCGAGGACGTTGGCCGCTTGCCCCCAGGCGACGCCCGAGGCGGCGTGACCCGGCGCCATCACCTGGTTGGCGAGGCCGACGCCGATCACCGAGCCGATCAGCGCGTGCGAGGAGGAGTTCGGCAGGCCGAGCGCCCAGGTGCCGAGGTTCCACACGATCGCCGCGAGCAGGAGCGCGAAGATCATCGCGTAGCCGGCGCCCGAGCCGACCCGGAGGATCAGCTCCACCGGCAGCAGCGTCACGACGCTGTAGGCCACCGCCCCGGTCGAGGCCATGACGCCGAGGAAGTTGAACGCGCCCGACCAGATCACCGCGACGAGCGGCGGCATCGAATGGGTGTAGATCACGGTCGCCACCGCGTTGGCGGTGTCGTGGAATCCGTTCACGAACTCGAAGGCGAGGGCGATGAGAAGGGCGAGGCCGAGCAGCGCGAAGGCTCCGAGGGCCAGCGGCGGCTCGCCGGCCTGCTGCATGTCGGCGAAGAGGTTGTAGCCGCCATACGCAAGTCCTGCGGCCAGCACCGCCAGGAAGCCGATCGTCGCCGCCGGGTGCACGCCGTGATCGAGGCGGGGACCCGGGCGGGCGTGACCATGCGCCGCGCTGGCGCGGTCGGGGGCGAGAGCGGCATCGGACATGCTGGACTCGGGGCACATTCGTGGCGGCAGGGATCGGCAAGGATAGGACGCCCAGATGGCAAGTCGATGACGCCACAGGGGGCGGACCGGAGCCGCCGCGGACACGTCCGGGCTGTCGAAAACCACACGTAAATGCTTAGGGGGCTTGCGTTCTGCGAGACGCAACCCCAAATTCACACGATCACCGCTGCCCCTACGACGCGTGTGCGCACGGGTCTCAAAGGGCCGCGGATCTCATGGGTGGAGAATCCGGTGACGGACCTGCCCGCCACGAACCGGCCCGGTGCCCTTCTGGTCGAGGGTGACGGAAGGCCAGCGAGTCAGTACCCGATGAACCAGCTTGTGCGCATGTCGCATATCGTGACCGCAGACGCCGTCCAGGAGCCCTCTCCGAGCCTCCGGGTTCCGTTCGCCCAGTCGGGCGCCTTCGTATGCAAGTTCATTATCGGCGAACCGAACGACCGTGCGGTCTGCTGCGGTGCGCCGGTGCAGGACGGCAAGAGCTGGTGCGCCTTCCACCGCCGGATCGTCTTCGAGCCGACCCGGCCGGGGCGGCTGCGATAGCAGAGACCGGCCGGGACCGCTACCCCCGTCCCGCGGCGTTTTCCTCCTGACCCTTCTCAGGCTGCCCGGCCGTAGATCGGGAAGGCCTCCTGCCGGCCGCGCAGCGGCTGGCGGCTGACTTCGCGCCACTCCGCGCCGGGCCACTCGGCGCCGGAGGCGCGCGCCGCGTCGAGCGCGGCCTGCGACACCAGCGTGGTGGTCCCGAAGGTCTTGGTCGCCTGTTCGAGCCGGGCCGCGACGTTGACCGCATCGCCGAGCACTGTGAATTCGAGCCGGTCGTCGTCGCCGACCACGCCGACGAACACCTCGCCGCAATGCACCCCGATGCCGATCCGCACGGGGGTCTCGCGGGTGCCCGCATTCCACTCGGCCACCAGCCCCTCCAGCCGTCCCGCGAAGGCGAGGGCCTGGGTGGCGGCGTCCGCCCGCGCCTCCGGCACGCCGAACACCACCAGGGCGCCGTCGCCCATGAACTTGTCGATCACGCCCCCGGTCTCCCGAGCGGCCTGGGCGACGCAGCGCCGGAACCCCGTGACCAGGAGCGCCACCGTCTCGGGATCGGCCCGCTCGGCGATCGCGGTGGATCCGCGCATGTCCACGAAGGCGATGGCCGCGTGGCGCCGCTCGCCGAGCCGCAGGCCGCCGCCCCGCTCCAGGCCGCCGCGCTCGAGGAGCGGCGCCAGCTCCGCCGGCAGGAAGCGCGACAGGGCCGCCCGCCGCGCCGTCTCGCGCAAGGCCAGGATCGCGAGCAGCGCCATGATCCCGACCGACACGACGCTGCCGATCCCGACCATCGCCTCGATCCGGTGGGCGTGTCGCTGGTAGCCCACCAGCAGGTCGTCCTCCTGGGCGCGCATCGTCTCGATGATCCGGCGGATCTCGTCCATCTCCGCCTTGCCCTCGCCGGCCCGCACCAGGGCCAGCGCGCCGTCCCGGTCGCCGGCGCGGTCGAGGGCGATCGTCCGGTCGAGCTCGGCGAACTTGCGGGCGATGGCGGGGCGGAGCGCGCGGAGGCGGACCTCCTGGGTCGGGGAGGCGCGCAGCTCCGCGTCCAGCCCCGGCAGCTCCGCGGCGATCCGGGCCTGTCCGGCGGTGTAGGGCACCAGGAAGGCCGGATCGCCGGTCAGCAGGTAGCCGCGCTGCCCGGTCTCGCTGTCGAGGAGGTCGGCCAGCACCTGCATCAGGGTCCGGTCGACCGTCAGCGTGTGGGTGATGCGGTGCTGGACGCTGCTCTGCCAGGCGAGCAGCACCCCGTTGGCGGACCCGACCAGCAGCAGCAGCGCCGCCCCCGCGGCGGTCAGCCC
>JAEWKL010000652.1 GCA_023386115.1 Pseudomonadota bacterium | reverse complement strand
CGGCCAGGCCTTGCCGCGCCGGCAGCCGCAGCGGCAGCACGCCGCGCAGGATCGGGGCGCGCAAGCCATCCTGCCAGACCAGCAGCAGGGCCAGGGTCTGCCCGTCGGCGAGATGCTGCGCCATCGTCAGGGTGAAGTCGGGATCGGCGTAGACGCTCGGCTCCAGTGCCCGGCCCATCAGGCTGCGCCAGGCGTCCACCTCGGGCTCGCGCAGCGAGGAGGGATGGCGCAGTTCCGCCCGCAGGCTCACCGCGTCGGTCAGCCCGCCCTCGATCAGCGTGAAGGGAGTGCTCATCGCAGCCTCGTTCCGGGTCACCCGTCCTAGAAAGGGACAGGGGCGCGGCCCCAGCGGCCGTGCCGGGCGAGACGCTTCAAGCGCCGTGCCGACCCGGAGCGGGATCGGCCCCGCCGATCAGCCTAGCCGATCAGCCAAGCCGCGCAGCCACGTTGCTCAGCCACGCCGATCAGCCTCCTGGGATCGCCAGCGGGTTGCCGGTCAGCGCCGCGGCGTCCGGCGCGTCGATCGCCGGCCGGCCCAGGAAGGCGTCCCACAGCCGGCGCACGAAGGCGGGATCGAGGTCGCGCACGATCAGCACCAGCCGCGAGCGCGTGTCGCCGTCGGGCCAAGCCGGCAGGGTGGCGGGCGTATGCACGACGTGCTGCACGCCGTGCACCACGACCGGACGGCCGGGATCCTCGGCGAGGGCCACCAGCCCCTTCAGGCGCAGGAGCTTGGGGCCGTGGGCCGAGCGCAGCAGGTCGAGGAACATCTCGAAGGCTGCCCGCGGCACCGGCGCGTCGCTCACCAAGTGGAAGGCCCGGATCGCCGCGTCGTGCCGGTTGACGTCGTGGTGGTGGTGATCGTGACCGTGATGGTGGTGATGCTCGTGGTGCCGGTCCTCCGCCCCAAGGTTCTCGGCCCCGAGCCAGGCCCGCACGTCGGCCACCTTGCCGTCCAGGTCGAACAGGCCGCCGAGCATCTCGCCCGCCGGCGCGTCCGGCGCCAGGATCGCGGCGCCGGGATTGATCCGGCCCAAGCGCGCGCGCAGGGCCTCGGCCTGAGTGCCGGCAAGGTCGGCCTTGGTCACGACCAGCCGGTCCGCCACCGCGACCTGGCGCAGGGCCTCGGGATGCGCGTCGAGGGTGCCGTCGCCGTTCACCGCATCGACGGCCGTGACCACGCCCTGGAGCGCGTACCGCATCGCGACGTAGGGGTGGTAGAGCAGCGCGTGCAGGATCGGCGCCGGGTCGGCGAGGCCGGTGGTCTCGATCACCACCCGGCGAAACGGCTGGATCCGCCCGTTGTCACGCTTGCGCAGCAGGTCCTCGAGGGTCGCGATCAGGTCGCCCCGCACCGTACAGCACAGGCAGCCGGCCCCGAGCAGGATCATCCCCTCGTCCACCGTCTCGATCAGCAGGTGATCGAGCCCGACCTCGCCGAACTCGTTGACGATCACTACCGTGTCGGCGAGTTCCGGCGCGCGCAGCAGCCGGTTGAGCAAGGTGGTCTTCCCGGCGCCGAGAAAGCCGGTGAGGATCGTCAGCGGGATCGGGGCCGGGCGGCCGGGGGTGTCGGTCATTTGGGCGGTCTCGTCGGACTGGTCCCCGCGAATTGCGCATCCGGCCGCTGAACGTCAATCCCGGTCTGAACCACCGGTGAGCGGCACACGCGCGAGCACGCCGCCGTCGAGGACCTGGTCGTCGGTGGCCCAGAGAAGCCAGAGCGCATCGACCGTGAGGCGCAGGATCGGCCGGTCCCACCAGCGTTCGATCAGCGCGGCGAGGCTCGCGGCCTCCGCCGGGTCGAGGTGATCGGTCAGGGCGTGGAAGCCGACGACGTAGAGACCGGTCGGAGCCCGGCCCATGATCCGCTGGATCTCCGCCAGCCGGTCGACGCCCTCGCGGCACTCGGGGTACGCCCGCAGGTAGAGCCGGCCGATATTGATGCTGCCCGAGAACAGGCCCCGCAGCTCGACCGTGACCGGTCCGAACGCCGCCAGGTCCGCCCGCTGCTCCGGCGTGAGCACCGGCCCCATGTCGGGCCCGGTCGCGAGTGGGCCGCACAGGGTGGCGTGCAGCCGGTCCGCGCGGCGCGCGGCGACGCCCCAGGCGACCTTGCGTGCGAAGGCGGCTGTGCGAAGGTCCCGCTCCAGCGCAGCATGGGCCGGGGCGGCGGCGAGACGCACCCACGGCACCGGCAGCACCAGCGAGACGACCCGGGGATGGCGCCCGCGGTCGTAGGACCGGCCTTCCTTCGTCGGGATCACGCCCGGATGGTCGGGCGCCACCAGGGGGAGGTGGGCGAGACGGTAGGCCTCGTCGAGGACGAGCCCCTCGCCCGGCGCGAAGCGGGTCCGGCTGCGGTGATAGGCCAAGCCGTCATCAGGGCAGAAGACGGGCGCCGCGGGAGCGCCCACCGTCTCAATCGTCCTTCTTGCGCGCCGACTTCACCGTGGGCTTCGGGGCCGGCTTGGTCTCGGCCTTCGGTGCGGGCTTCGCCGCCGGCTTCGGCACGGGCTTCCCGGCGGCCTTCTGGGCTTTCGGCTCGGCGATCACCGCGGTGGCGGCACCGCTGGAGGCGAAGGCGGAGGCCGTGGCCGGCGTCGCGGCCTTCTGGCGGGCGAGCAGCTTCGGCTGAGGCACGGTGGCGCCGGTCGCCGCGATGCTGCGGCTCGGGGCGGGCTTGTGGGGAGCGGGCTTTTGAGTCGCGGGCTTGGCCACCTTCACCCGCGCGGCGGGCTTGGCGGGCGCCGCCTCGTCGGTCGCCGCGATGGCGCTCTCGGCCGGGTCGCGTCCGGTCCAGACCAGCACCGGCTGCAGCGGCGCCCGGGGCGGCAGGGCGCGGTTGCGCAGGGCCGCGCTGTTCATGGTCGCGAAGGCGAGCGCCGAGGAGGGCGGCGCGCCGACGGCCATCAGCTGGGCGTTGGCGTTGTCGGCATTGCCCCCGGCGCCGGCGCCCGCGGTCACGGCGGAGGAATCCGAATCCGCCGGCATCGGCCGGCGCTTGTCGCAGATATAGGGCCGCATGTCCGGCGGTGTGGCGGCGCTCGAGACCGGCAGATCGTTGAGCGTCTGGCCGCCCCAGCCGAGGCCCGACTGGCCGAAGCCGTAATCGAACAGGTCGGCGGCCTTCAGGTCGCGCTCGCGGGCGCTCGCCTGTCCCATCACCACCGTGAGGATGCGACGGCCGTTGCGGTTGGCGCTCGCCACCACATTGAAGCCGCCCGAGCAGATGAAGCCGGTCTTCATCCCGTCGACGCCGGCATAGCGGCCGAGCAGGCCGTTGTGGTTCGGCATCACGGCGCGGCCGAACTGGATCGCCGAGATCGAGAACAGGTCACGGTTCTCGGGGAAGTCGCGCAGGAGGGCGCGGCCGAGGATCGCCATGTCCCGGGCCGAGGTCCATTGCCGCGGGTCGGGCAGGCCGTTGGGGTTGTACCAGTGGCTCTCGCGCATGCCGAGGCGCTGCGCGGTCTCGTTCATCTGGGCGGCGAAGCCGTCGATCGAGCCGCCGAGATTCTCGCCGATCGCCCAGGCGACGTCGTTGGCCGACTTCACCATGATGATCTTGAGGGCGTTGTCGAGGGTGAGCTGCGTGCCCGGCTTGAAGCCCATCTTGGAGGGGGGCTCGGCCGCGGCGGCCTCCGAGATGGTGAGGAGCTGGTCCATCGAGGCGCGGCCCTGGCGCACCATGTCGAGGGCGACATAGGTCGTCATCAGCTTGGTGATCGAGGCCGGGTACCAGGGATCGGTGGCACCCTGGCTGTAGATCACCTTGCCGGAATCGACATCGACGACCAGCATCGGCGCGGTGACCGCCCCCGCCGTTCCGGCGGCCAAGGATCCGGCGGCCAGGAGGGCACCGAGGCCGAGAAGGCGTCCGGCGAGGCGCGGCAGCAGCGCAGCTGTGAACATTCCGATGGGTCCCCGTCCTGCCGGTGCCGCCTCGCAGCGCCTCCCGCGACCGTCCGGCCCTGAGAAGAAGGCCGTCCGGTCACGCCGCCCCGGGCACCGCACGGCGGACCGACTGTGATTGTAGGGCAACGGCGAAGCTTTTGACAGCGCCGCGCGACACCCCCATGAACGCACCATCCGTGGCGGGAGCATGGCGGCGCTGCCATCCCGCGCCCGCTCACAGGCCCATCCACAGGTGCGCGAGGCGCCTTGCAGCGCGGAGGAGACTTGCGCCCGGTGCCCTTGCCCGCGCGATCGCCATCTGACACGCCGGGACGACCGCGACAAACGACATGGAGCAACGCGCGCGACGCCGGCGACCGGCGGCGCCCGACGACCGACATCATGAGCTACGCCGTCAAGGAGATCTTCCACACCCTCCAGGGCGAGGGCGCCCAGGCCGGGCGCGCCTCGGTGTTCTGCCGCTTTGCCGGCTGCAACCTGTGGAGCGGCCGCGAGGCCGACCGGGCGGGCGCCGTCTGCCGCTTCTGCGACACCGACTTCGTCGGCACCGACGGCGTGGGCGGCGGCCGCTTCGCCGATGCCGAGGCGCTGGCCGCGGCGATCGAGGCCTGCTGGGGCGCGGCCCGCGGGCGGCGCTACGTGGTGTTCACCGGCGGCGCGCCGCTGCTGCAGCTCGACGAACCTTTGCTCGCGGCCGTGCATGCAAGGG
>JAEWKL010000805.1 GCA_023386115.1 Pseudomonadota bacterium | reverse complement strand
GCACCGCCCGGGTGAAACGCGGCAGGTCGTCGACCGAGGCCTCGAACAGGGCGTCGAGGCGCAAGCCCAGCCCGGCATGCGCCAGGTCGGCCGGCCCGCGCGGGCGATGCAGCGCGCGGTCGATCAGCGCCCGCGCCCGGCTGTTGAAGCCGAGGATGCGTCCGCCGGCATCGACCGCCAGCGCCAGTTCAGGCTCGATATCGGCGAATTCCGGCGAGCGCGACAGGTGGAGAATCCAGTCGCGCCGGAAGCCGTTATGCAGGCTCGCGGTCTCGATGCGGTGGGCGAACGAGGTGACGAGCTGGAGGGCCAGATGCTGGCTCGCCTTCGGCGCCGGGGCCTGGAGCGCCGAGATGTCGAGCACCGCCGCCAGCGTCCCGTCGGCGGCGTAGACCGGGGCTGCCGTGCAGGTCAGCCCGATATGGTCGCCCGCGAAATGGTCGTCGAGATGGACGGACAGCGCCTCGCCGGTGGCGATGCAGGTGCCGACCGCGCAGGTGCCGGCGAGGTGCTCGTTCCAGTCCGAACCGCGATAGAGACCGGCGCGGCGCAGGTCGCCGTCGCGGGTGGAGTCGCCGATGAAGTCGACGGCGACGCCGCGCGCGTCGGCCAGGATCAGCACGTAGCCGAGGCCCGAGACTTGCCGGTACAGGGCCTCGACGCCGAAGCGCGCCACCCGGATCAGGTCGTCGAGGGCGTCTCGGTGCTCGCGCAGGCGCGCCTGGCTGTGAATGTAGGCGCGCCGGGGTGCCGCGGGATCGAGGCGGTACTCGGCCATGCAGCGCTGCCAGGACTGGCTGATCAGCGGATCGCGCGCGCCGCCGCCGTCGCTCGCGGTCCGCACGAGCTCGTCGATATGCGCCATCACGGCAGAGCGCATCGCGTCCTCCCCGATCTTTTCACCCATTCTGCGCGCGATCGGCGGGCGGGAAAAGACCGGGGGTTGCAGGGCCTTCAGGGTCAGGCCGGGCCGGCGCCCGCCCTGTCCGCCGGCACGGGCCGCGGGCGCCGGTTCTCGTCGATCGCCACGAAGGTGAAGAGTGCCTGCGTGACCTTGATGGTCTCCTCGCTCTCGCGGGCCCGGCGCCAGGCCTCGATCTGGATGCGGATCGAGGAGCGGCCCACCGAGACGATGTGGGCGTAGAGGCTGACCTCGTCGCCGACCACCACCGGCTGCAGGAAGGTCATGCCCTCGACCGCGATGGTGGCGCAGCGGCCCCGTGCCCGGCGCGCCGCGACGTTGCCGGCCGCCAGATCCATCTGCGCCATGAGCCAGCCGCCGAAGATGTCGCCGGCCGGGTTGGTGTCGGCCGGCATGGCGATGGTGCGGATCACGGGAGGCCCCCAGCTGGCATCGGGGGCGCAAGGGGCGGACGAGGGGTCGGTCATCGGCGGCTCGGTCGCGGGGAGGACATGGAAGGGGGATTGTGGCCCTGGGTCAGCACGCGCTCGCGAGCGACGCAGGATCGAGGCCATGGGCCTGCGCCAGCCGGTGCAGGTCGGCGCGGGTCTCCTCGGGCAGGATTAGGCCATCGCGCCGGTTCCCGGCCTCGGTCCGGGCCTCGATCTCGCCCGGATAGAACACCGCCTCCGCCCCGGCGGCGAGCGGCACCGCCTTCATCTCGGCGATGAAGCGCTCCATCCGGGATTCGAACTCGGCGAGGGGCTGGAGCCGCGCGATGTCGATGGCGAGCGCCAGGTGCCCGGCGCCGCTGCGGCTCTCGGCTTGGTAGGGGCCGGCGACGCCCGCCCCGAAGGCGCTGCCGGTCAGGACGCCCGAGAGCACGTCCATCACCGCCGCGATCGCGTAGCCCTTGTGCCTGGCCATCGGGGCGATCAGCCCGTCGATCGCCGCCTGCGGGTCGGTGGTCGGCCGGCCGTCCGCATCCATGGCCCAGCCGAGCGGGATCGCCTCGCCGCGCTGGCGGGCGAGGTAGACCTTGCCGCGCGCCACCGCCGTGTTGGCGATGTCGAGGACGAGGGGGGCGTGCCGGCCCGCCGGAGCGGCCCAGGACCACGGGTTGTTGCCGAGCGCCTTGGTCCGTCCGCCCCAGGGGGCCATGGACGGGCTGGCATTGGTGGACAGGAAGCCGATGAACCCGGCCCGCGCCGCTCTCAGCGTGAAGTACATCGCGGTGCCGAAATGATTCGAATTGCGCACCGCCACGGCGCCGATCCCGTGCGCCCGCGCCCGGGCCGCCGCCTCGGCCATGGCGCGTGCGGCCACGACCTGCCCCATCGCCTCGCGCCCGTCGATCACCGCGAGCCCGCCGGCATCGAGCACGACCTCCGGGATCGCGTGGGGATCGCAGGCGCCCGACGCCAAGCGGGCAGCGTACCAGGACAGGCGCATCACGCCGTGCGACTGGTGGCCCCAGAGATCGGCCTGGACGAGGCTGTCGGCGCAGAGATGCGCGTCGTCCGGGCTCAGGCCGGAGGCGATGTAGATCGCGGTGGCGAAGGTGAGCAGGGCATCGGCGGGGATTCGCGGGTCGGTCATGCGGCGTCTCCCGGACGGCGTCTTTGGGCCGTTGGGCTGTCGAGACATAGATCATGGCGCGGGGGGGGGCGGCCC
>JAEWKL010000715.1 GCA_023386115.1 Pseudomonadota bacterium | reverse complement strand
CCACCGCCCTGGCCGACGCGCTGGGGCAGAGCGCCTGGGACAGGGCGATCCCGGCCTTCCAGGCCTTCGAGGCCGCCGCCAAGGCGATGGTGGCCGCCGCCGAGGGCGCAGCGCGGCACTGACCGCGGGCCGGTTCGCACTGCGAGGAATTTTCGGCGATCCTGGTCGGATCCGGGCCGCGTCGCGCGTCCTTGCGATGAGGGAGGATCGACCATGCTCTACGCCATCCTGTGCTACAAGGACGAGGATGTCGTCGCCGCCTGGAGCGCGGCGGAGGACGAGGCCGTGATGGAGCGGCTCGGCCAGGTGCACGAGCGGCTGGAGCGTCAGGGCAAGCTCGGACCGTCGCTGCGGCTCCTGCCGACCACCGCCGCCACGACCCTGCGCAAGGCGAGCGAGCCGCCGCTCGTGATCGACGGCCCCTTCGCCGAGACCAAGGAGCAGCTGCTCGGCTTCTACGTCGTCGACGTCGCCGATCTCGACGAGGCCCTGGGCATCGCCCGCGACCTCGCGAGCGCCAATCCGGGCGGCGCCTACGAGCTGCGCCCGGTCCTGCTCTACAATCCCGATCCCCGCCCGACCCTCGCCCGGTCCCAGCCCGACCCGCGGCGGGCTTGAATGAGCGCGGCCTCGCCCGACGCCGCCTGGCTGGCCTGCGCCCTCGCGGCCGCCCGGCCACGGGTGCTCTCCGCCCTGCTGCGGGTGTTTCGCGATCTCGACACTGCCGAGGAGGCGTTCCAGGAGGCGAGCCTGCGGGCGCTGCGCACCTGGCCCCGCACCGGCCCGCCGCGGGACGTGGCGGCCTGGCTGATCCTGGTCGGGCGCAACGCCGCCCTCGACGGACGGCGCCGCCTCGCCCGCGAGACCCCTTTGCCCGAGGACGATGCGCGGGCGGACCAGGCCGTCTCGGATGTGGACGACGCCGAGACGCCGCTCGCCGAGGCGATCGACGCCGGGGCTTACCGGGACGACATCCTGCGGCTCCTGTTCATCTGCTGCCACCCGGAGCTGCCGGCGACGCAGCAGATCGCGCTGGCTCTGCGCATCGTCTCGGGGCTTCCCCCCGCGCGCATTGCCCGCGCCTTCCTGGTCTCGGAGGCGGCGATGGAGCAGCGCCTCACCCGCGCCAAGGCCCGCATCGCCCGCAGCCCCGTGCCCTACGGGACGCCGGGACCGGCCGAGCGGGCGGAGCGGCTCTCCGCCGTCGCGGCGATGCTCTACCTCGTCTTCAATGCCGGCTACTCGGCGGCGACCGGCTCGGAGCGGGCGGCGCTCTGCGACGAGGCGATCCGCCTCGGCCGCCTGCTCCTGCGGCTGTTTCCGACCGATCCGGAGGTGATGGGCCTCCTCGCCCTGATGCTGCTCCAGCACGCCCGCGCGCCGGCCCGCTTCGACGCCGACGGCGAGATCATCCTGCTGGACGACCAGGATCGCGGGCTCTGGCGCCGCCCGATGATCGCCGAGGGACTGGCCCTCGTCGACAAGGCGATGCGCCACCGCTCACCCGGCCCCTACCAGGTCCAGGCGGCGATCGCCGCCCTGCATGGCCGGGCCAGCCGGCCGCAGGACACCGACTGGGCGGGAATCGACGCGCTCTATGCAGGCCTCGAGCGGATGCAGCCCTCGCCGGTCGTGACGCTCAACCGGGCCGTCGCGACCGCCAAGGTCGGCGGTGCGGCGGCCGGGCTCGCGCTCGTCGAGCCCCTGGCCGGGCCGCTCGGCGGCTATTTCCACTTCCACGGCCTGCGCGGCGCCCTGCTGATGCAGCTCGGCCGGACCGGCGAGGCGCAGGAGGCGATGGGCCGGGCGATCGCGCTCGCCGGCACGCCGGCCGAGGCCGCGCATATCCGCCGCCAGCTCGACCGGCTGGCCGGGGACGCGCCCGCGGATCGCGAAAAAAACTGAAGCGGGGCTGTCGGGACGCGGCCGGGACATTCGTCCTTGAGGCGAGGCCGCATCGACAACCGGCCCATCAAAGGAGAGGACCCGATGAGCGACGAAACCCCGACAATCGCCCCGGTGAAGGGCGGCCTCGTCACCTACCTGATGCTGGACGGCGCCCTGAAGGCGGCCGAGTTCTACGTCCGCGCCTTCGGGGCGGAGATCGTCGCGGCGATGCCGGCCGACCCGCAGGGCCGGACGCCGCACGTGCACCTCCACGTCAACGGCTCGTCGCTGATGCTGAGCGACGCCTTTCCGGAGCATGGCTGCGCCCTCGCGCCGCCGCAGGCCTTCACACTGACCCTGATGGTCGAGGACATCGACGCCCGCTACGCCCACGCCGTCGAGGCGGGCGCCACCGCCGTGATGCCGCCGGCCGAGATGTTCTGGGGCGACCGCTACGGCCAGTTGCGCGACCCCTTCGGGGTGGTCTGGGCGATGAACCAGCAGAAGCGCTGACATCGAGCCGGGACCGGCTCCCGCCGGTCCCCTCCCCCTCTCGCGCGGAGCCCCCGATGACCGATCCGAGCGGACGCGACCTCGTCCTCACCCGCCTCATTCCCGCCCCGCCGGCCGCGCTCTACCGGGCCTGGACCGAGCCGGCGCTGATCAAGCAGTGGTTCGCCCCGAAGCCCTACACGGTGGCGGACGCCGAGACGGAGCTTCGCCCCGGCGGCGCGACCCGCATCGTCATGCGGGGCCCGGACGGGACCGAGTTTTCCAGCAGCGGCGTCTATCTCGAACTGGTCGAGAATGCCCGCATCGTCTTCACCGACGCCTATACGAGCGCCTGGGAACCGGCCGCCAAGCCGTTCTTCACCGGCATCATCACCTTCGCCGCCGAGGGCGCGGCCACCCGCTACACCGCACTGGCCCGGCACTGGACCGCGGAGGATCGCGCCGCCCACGAGGCGATGGGCTTCCACGACGGCTGGGGCCGCTGCGCCGACCAGCTCGCCGACCTCGCCGCCCGGCTCTGACCCCACGGGAGACCATGATGGCCCATGTCAGCACCTGCCTGTGGTTCGCGCGCGACGCCGAGGAGGCGGCGCGGGCTTACGTCGCCCTCGTCCCGGGCTCGCTTCTCGGGCCGATCCTGCGCGCGCCCGGGCCCTGGCCCGGCGGCGCGCCCGGCGACGCGATCCTGGTGAGCTTCACCCTCGGCGGGCAGAGCTTCCAGGCGCTGAACGGCGGCATGCCGGCCGAGTACGGCACCGCCGCCTCGATCGCCATCGCCTGCCCGGATCAGGCCGAGGTCGACCGGCTCTGGGACGCGCTGCTCGCCGGGGGCGGCACGGAGATCCAGTGCGGCTGGCTGCGCGACCGCTGGGGCGTGCCGTGGCAGATCTTTCCCGAGATCCTGCCGCGCCTGCTCGCCGATCCGGATCCGGCCGTGGCCGCCCGGGTCTTTTCCGCGATGCAGGGCATGGTCCGGATCGACGCCGCGGCGTTGGAGCGGGCGGCCGCCGGCTGATCCGTCACGCGGTTGCCCGCCGGTCCCGCGCCCCGTAGCGTCCCCTCAAGGGAATCCGGGAGGACGGATATGGCGGGCGTGACGCGCAGGCGCGTGCTGGGCAGCGCGGCCTTGGGGGCGGCTTCTCTCGCCGGGCCGAAGGCGGCCCGGGCGGCGGAGCGTCCGAACATCGTCTTCATCATGGCCGACGACCTCGGCTATGCCGACGTGGCCTGTTACGGCCGGCCCGACCTCGCCACCCCGCAGATCGACCGGATCGCGGCCCGGGGCATCCGCTTCACCCAAGCCTATGCCAACTCGGCGGTGTGCTCGGCCACCCGCACGGCGCTGATCACCGGGCGCTACCAGTACCGCCTGGCCGTCGGGCTCGAGGAGCCGGTCACGACCCGCTTCGCCGGCGGGCTGCCGGCGGAGCACCCGACCCTGCCGGGGCTGCTGCGGCAGGCCGGCTACCGCACGGCGCTGGTGGGCAAATGGCACCTCGGCAGCGTGCAGGAATACGGGCCCTTGCAGCGCGGCTACGACGCGTTCTGGGGCTTTCGCGGCGGCACCATCGATTATTTCAGCCATCGCGGCACCGACGACAAGCCGGACCTGTGGGACGGCGACGTGCGGGTCGAGGAGGTCGGCTACGCCACCCACCTCTTGGGTAGGCGGGCGGTCGAGACGATCGCGGCCTCGGCGAAGGCCGGGCGGCCGTTCTTCCTCAGCCTGCACTTCAACGCGCCGCACTGGCCGTGGGAGACGCCCGACGACGAGCCCGAGTCGCACCGCATCGCCGGCAGCAACCTGCGCCACTTCGACGGCGGCACCCAGGAGACCTACCGGCGCATCATCGCCGAGATGGACACCCAGATCGGCCGCGTCCTCGACGCCCTGGAGGCGAACGGCGTCGCCGAGGACACGGTCGTGGTGTTCACGAGCGACAATGGCGGCGAGCGCTTCTCCGACACCTGGCCCTTCACCGGCCGCAAGACCGAACTTCTGGAAGGGGGCCTGCGCATCCCGGCGATCGTGTCGTGGCCGCGGCGGCTGAAGGCGGGTGCGGTCTCGGCCCAGCCGATGATCACCATGGACTGGCTGCCGACGCTGTTGTCCGCCGCCGGCACGGCGCCGGATCCCGCCTATCCGTCCGATGGCATCGATCTCCTGCCCATCCTGATGGGGCAAGCTCCGGAGCGCCCGCGCCGCTTCCACTGGCGCTACCGCGCCAACGCGCAAGCCGCGATGCGCGACGGCGACCTCAAATACCTCAAGATCCGCGACCAGACTTTCCTGTTCGACGTCGTCGCCGACCCGCTGGAACGGGCGAACCTCAAGGCCCGGCGGCCCGAGGACTTCGCCCGGCTCCAGGCGGCCTGGACCGCCTGGAACGCCACCATGCTGCCGGAGCGGGGGGACAGCTTCTCCGAGACCTATACGGGAGCGCAGCTGGCGGACCACTTTGGGGTTGGGACACCGGCGGGAAAATAGAGCTTGGTACATGGAAAGAGTGGCCTCGAATTTCTTCGAGACGACCCGCTTCCAGCTCTCCGTCATCCCGGGGCCGCGAAAGCGGAACCCGGGATCCATAACCGCCGACGGTGCCGGATGAAGCGGAACGCGTTCAGCCCGATCTTGCATCGTCAGCGTTTATGGATCCCGGGTTCTCGGCAAGCCTCGCCCCGGGATGATCCGGAGGGTAACGATCCTGTAAAAGCGAATCTTGAGCCACCCGCTCGCACCAATACACCTGCGTCCGATACGGAAACGTCACCTCGTCCCGCCCGGCCAGCTCCGGCGTGCGGGCGATCAGGTCGCGCACGGCTTGCGCCACCCGCGCCCGCTCCGCCTCGGGCAGCGCCGCGATGAAGCTCACCGACAGGGTGCGGTCGAGGATCACCTGCTCCGGGGTGCCCCGATGGCCGTGCGGGATGGACTCCTCGTGCAGGGGCCCGAACCCTTCGGCCGGAAACAGCCTCCGCCACGCGCCGGTGTGGTAGCGCGGGGCGTCGCCCTCGTGGGCGTTCATGATCGTCGTGAGCTCGGCCACCCAGGGGGTGCTCTCGTCGCGGACGTTCCAGACGAGGCCCAGCCGCCCGCCCACCGCCAGCACCCGGCGGATCTCGGCGAGCGCCGCCGGGGTCGAGAACCAGTGGAAGGCCTGGGCGCAGACGAGCGCGTCGAGGCTTGCCTCCGCCAGCGGCATCGCCTCGGCGGAGCCGGCCAGCGCCGTCACGCCGGGCAACGCGGCGGCGAGCCGCGCCCGCATGGCATCGACCGGCTCGATCGCCGTCACCCCGGCACCGGTGGCGGCCAGCAGGCCGGTGAACTTGCCGGTGCCGGCACCGAGATCGGCGACGCTCCGGCCGGGCCCGAGCCGCAAGCCGTCGCGCAGCCAGGCAGTCAGGGCCGCCGGATAGTCGGGCCGGCCCTTGGCGTAGGTCTCGGCCCCGGCCGCGAAGCCGCTGGCCGCGGCGGGATGCAGGTCGCTCATGCGGTGTCCACCGATCAACGAAGCCAACCCTTCAGCCGCCGCACCGCCTCCCGCGCCTCGGCCTCGCCGCCGGCGAAGGACAGGCGGAGGTGGTGGGCGCCGGCCTCGGGGGCGAAGTCGAGGCCGGGCGTCGCCGCGACCCCGGCCTCGTCGAGCATTCGACGGCAGAAGCCGATCGAGTCGTTGGTGAGCCGGGCGATGTCGGCATAGAGGTAGAAGGCGCCGTCGGCCGGGTGCACGTCGCCGAGGCCGAGGCTCGGCAGCTCGTTGAGGAGGAGTGCGCGGGCCCTGGCGTAGTCCGCCTTCACCGCCTCCAGCTCCTCGGTGGCGTCGAAGGCGGCCAGCGCCGCCACCTGCGACAGGTAGGGCGCCGAGATGTAGAGGTTCTGCGCCAGGCGCTCGATCGGCCGCACCAAGGCTTCCGGCACCACCATCCAGCCGATGCGCCAGCCGGTCATGCAATAGTATTTCGAGAACGAGTTGATCACGACCGCATCGGGATCGACCGCCAAGGCGGTGGCCGCCGGCACGCCGTAGGTCAGGCCGTGATAGATCTCGTCCGAGATGAAGCGCAGGTTCAGCGCGCGGCAGGCCTGCGCCAGGGCGCGCAATCCCGCCTCGTCGATCATCGTGCCCGAGGGGTTGGCGGGGCTCATCACGAGGAGGCCGGAGAGCGGCGCGCCCGCATGGGCGGCCCGAAGGCTCGCGGCTTTCGGCACGAAGCCGTCCTCGGCGCGCAAGGCCAGCCCCACCGGCTCGAGGTCGACGGCCTGGAGCACCGAGCGGTAGGCCGGGTAGCCGGGAGCCGCGATGGCGACCCGCCGGCCGGCATCGAACAGGCTCAAGAACGCGAGCACGAAGCCCGCCGAGGAGCCGGTGGTGACCACGACCCGCTCCGGCGCCACCGTGACGCCGTAGGCCTCGGCGTAGTGGCGGGCGATGCGCTCGCGCAAGGGGGCGATGCCGAGCGCCTCCGTATAGGGGATGCGGCCCGAGGCCAGCGCGTCTTGCGCCGCCGCGATGGCCGCGCGGGGGGCCGGCGCCGAGGGCTGGCCCACCTCCATATGCACCACGCTGTCGCCCTGCAGTTCCCGTCGGGCCGCGGCGGCGAGCACGTCCATCGCCAGGAAGGGCGCGACGCGGGCGGCGCGGCGGGAGACGAGGGATGGGGAATCGGACATGACGGGCCTTGCAGCGTTCTCTCAGGTCACGGGCGCGGGTGCGCCCCCGCACATAGCGGGATTTGCCGGAGATTGCGCCCCGCCGCCGACGCAGGCGTGATTTGACAAGCCTGCCGCGAAACCGCCTAACCGGCGGCTCAAGGAGCGCGCCAGGATTGTGCGCCACCGACCGTGAACGACCCCGATGAGGACGACGATGCTGCTCCTGCCCCGCCTTCTGCCCGCCCTCGCGCTCGCGGGCGTCGTCGCCGCGGCCGCCCCGACCCGGGCGCCGGCGCCGCCGACCACGCCCGCGGCTCCGGGCACGGCGGCGCAAGGTCCCGCAACATCGGGCCCGATGACCGACGCCCAGCGCCAGGCGATCGAGAGCGTGGTGCGCGACTACCTCCTGAAGAACCCGGAGGTGCTGCAGGAGGCGATGGCCGAGCTGGAGAAGCGCCAGCAGGAGGCCCAGAAGGTCGCCCAGGCCAGCGCCCTCAAGGAAACCCGCGACACCCTGCACAACTCGCCGCACGGCTTCGTCGCCGGCAACCCGAACGGCGACGTCACCCTGGTCGAGTTCTTCGATTACAATTGCGGCTACTGCAAGCGGGCGCTGACCGACCTGCAGACCCTGATCAAAGGCGACCCGAAGCTGAAGGTCGTCCTGCGCGACTTCCCCGTGCTCGGGCCCGATTCGCTCGAGGCCAGCAAGGTGGCGCTCGCCGCCAAGCAGCAGCTGAAGGGCGACAAGCTGTTCGACTACCACACCCGCCTGCTGGAGAGCCGCGGCCGGGTGAACGGCGAGCGGGCGCTCGCGGTGGCCAAGGAGATGGGCCTGGACATCGCCAAGCTCCAGAAGGACATGCAGGCCCCCGACATCCAGGCGGCCCTGCAGGAGAATGTGGGCTTGGGCGACAAGCTCGGCCTGTCGGGCACCCCGGCCTTCATCATCGGGGACGAGATCATCCCGGGCGCCGTCGGCGTCGACCCGATCCGCAAGACGGTGGCCGGCGTGCGCCAGTGCGGCCACGCCACCTGCTGAGCGCCTAGCCCTCGCCCGCCGCGACCGGCGCCCCTATCGCGCGCCGGCCGCATGGTCTATGAGGCCCGCCGATCGCCCGCCGGATCGCATGACGCCCCCGCGTCGTCCGGGACACGGGTCCCGGCGGGCCACCCCCCGCCCCCAACACGATTGCCGAAGACCCGCCGTGCCCTCCAACAGCAAGCCTGATCCCTTCGACCCCGAGCTCGTGCGCGAGCTGGCGACCCTGATCGCCGAGACC
>JAEWKL010000688.1 GCA_023386115.1 Pseudomonadota bacterium | reverse complement strand
GAGGAAGGACGTGGCGAGGCCCGTCGCGACGAGGGACGCCGGGACGATACCCGCCGGCGGCGTGCCCGGGGCAACCGACAGGAACCCGACCGCCAGGAGTCCGACCGGCAGAACTCGGACCGGCCCGAGGCCGTCGAGACGGCGCCGGCCCCGCGCCGCAACGGCGAGCCGCCTCGGCCGGCGGCCGAGCGGCGGGTTCCGAGCGAGCGCCGTGTTCCGGATGAACGCCGTCACTCCGACGAGCGCTCCGCCGGCCGGCGCAACGATCGCGGCCGCCACCGGGACGACGACGCAATGCCGGAGGCCGAGATCGGCATGGGCGCTCACGTTCCAGCCTTCCTGCTACGGCCAGTTGTATTGAAGAAGCGGACCGAGGGCGAGTAGACCCCGGATTTTCCGCAGGCCGGGCATAAATTCCTCCGCGCTTTAACTGCTTCTCCACGGACCGCCTGTACAGGTCGGGAAGAGGCGCACCGGCACGAAGCCGACGCCCAGCGCGGAGACGTTCGATGCCTGACCTGAGCAGCGCCGAGCTTGATCGGAGCTTCTTGTTCGGTCAGCGCGCGTTGGAGCTGATGAAGGCGTATCGCTCATCGGCGACGCCGCGCAGCTACGCGGTGTGGTACACTTATGTCGCCGGCCTGAACGTGCAGCTCATCGAGGCCGTCAAGCGGATCACCGCCGAGCATGGAGTCCTGGCCGACGCCCATGTCGACCAGCTCTTCGAGACCTATCTCGACGGCCGCAGGCTCTCGACCGAGACCGAGCGGGCCAGCACCGGGGTGCTGGCCGAGATCGAGCAGATCATGGAGATGCTGGACGCGGCGCTCGGCTCGACGGCGCGCTACGGCGCCTCTCTGCAAGCCTTCAGCCAGGATCTCGCCGCGCCGGCGGTCAACCGCGCCCGGGTGCGGGAGATCGTCTCCTCGCTCGTCGTCGCCACCCGGGACGTGGCCGCCAACAACCGCACCCTCGAGGCGCGGATGCGCGAGAGCCGCAACGAGATCGAGACCCTGCGCGAGACCCTGGAGGCGGTGCGCGTCGAATCGCTGACCGATCCCCTCACGGGCATCGGCAACCGCAAGCATTTCGAGGAGATGCTGCACAAGGCGGTCGACCACGCCGCGGTGCAAGGCCAGCCGGTCTGCCTCGTCGTGCTCGACATCGACCATTTCAAGCGCTTCAACGACCTCTACGGCCATCTCACCGGCGACCAGGTACTGCGTCTGGTAGCCTTGACCATGCGCGAATCCGTCGAGCCGCGCACCACCATCGCGCGGTTCGGCGGCGAGGAATTCGGCATCATCCTGCCGGGCAGCGACCGGGACGAGGCGCGGGAGGTGGCCGACAAGGTCCGCACCAGCGTGATGGGCCGCGAGCTGGTCAAGCGCTCGACCGGCGAGAGCCTGGGGCGGATCACCATCTCGGTCGGCGTCGCAGCCTATCGGCGCGGCGACACGGCGGTCTCGCTGCTCGAGCGCGCCGACCATTGCATGTTCACCGCCAAACGGGCTGGCCGGAACCAGGTGATCGACGACGTCGAGCGGGTCGAGAGCATGGACGACGTCGCCTGATCGCCGGCTCGGTCCTCCCCCCGTGAGCGGCGCCGGGAAGCGCCGTCGGGGATCGGGTGACGCGGGTCAGGCGTGGGCGGCGGTCAATGCCTTCGGGTCGGCGGGCGTGATCGCGACCGACTCGCCGCAGCCGCAGGCCGAGGTCTGGTTGGGATTGTTGAACACGAACTGCGACGCCAGCTTCGTGGTCTGGAAATCCATTTCCGTGCCGAGCAGGAACAGCACCGCCTTCGGGTCGATGAAGACGCGCACGCCCTTGTCCTCGACCACATCCTCGCCGGCCTTTCGCTCCTCGGCATATTCCATCGTGTAGCTCATCCCGGCGCAGCCGCCGTTCTTGACGCCGACGCGCAGGCCCGCGATGGGACGCTCGGCGTCGGCCATGATGCCCTTGATCCGCTCGGCGGCGGCATCGGTCAGCGACATCACCTTGAAGCTCGGTGCCATGTTCAAAACTCTCTCCGACGGCCGGGTTCAAGGCCCGGGCGGTTGAGGCGTGACGTTACGATGCGAAGATAAGCATCCTGTCGCCCTCGGTCCACCGCGGGACGTGCTAGGATGGGATGCGACGGAGGCGGCGATGGCGGATGCGGCGCGCCGGCGGATGACGCCGGAGGAATTCTTTGCCTGGCAGGAGCACCAGGACGAGCCGTTCGAACTCGTCGACGGCGTTCCGGTGCCCAAGCACCGGATGATGACCGGGGCCAGCGTCCAGCACGACCGAGTGACGGTGAACGTGATCATCAGCCTCGGCAGCCAGCTTCGCGGCTCACGCTGCCGGCCGACAACCGATGACGTCTCGCTGCGCACCAGCATCACGACGATCCGGCGTCCCGACGTCACTGTCGAGTGCGGCGAGATGGTCTACGACACGCACGAGGCCCGTGAGCCACGTCTGGTCATTGAGGTCGCCACCCCGTCCACGACTGCCGTCGATCGGACCGTGAAGCTGGAAGAGTACAAGCGCCACCCGACGCTCCGGTACATCCTGCTCCTCGAGACCGTGGCGCCGGTCGCCCTGCTCTATCGCCGCGAGACCGAGGGTTGGCGACCGGAGCTGTTCGAGGGACTGGAAGCCGTCGTTGAACTCCCCGAGATCGGCGCGAGCCTGCCCCTCGCCGAGATCTACGACGGCCTCGCCTTCGCAGCCCGCATCACCGACGCGATGCGCTGATCCGGCTCACCACATGTCGAGCGCGATGCGGGCCTCGTCGGACATCCGGCTCTGGTCCCACGGCGGGTCGAACACCATGGTGACGCTGCACCCGGCGACGCCCGGCACCGCCGAGACGGCGTTCTCGACCCAGCCCGGCATCTCGCCGGCCACCGGGCAGCCCGGCGCCGTCAGGGTCATGTCGATGGCGATGGTGCGGTCGTCGGCGATGTCGACCCGGTAGATCAGACCGAGCTCGTAGATGTCGGCCGGGATCTCGGGGTCGTAGACGGATTTCAGAGCCGCCACGATGCCGTCGGTCAGCTGGTCCAGCTCCTCCGGCGGGATCGCAGAGGCGGTCACCTGGGCGTTCACTGGGGCGTTCACCTGCGGGGTATTGGCGCCGCCCGCGGCTGGGGTCTCGGTCATGGGGGTCCTCACGCGAACATCCGCTCGGCCCGGGTCAGGGCCGAGACGAGAGCGTCGATCTCCGCCGTCGTATTATACAGGCCGAACGAGGCGCGACAGGTCGACGTGGTGCCGAAGCGCTTCAAGAGCGGCATGGCGCAGTGGGTGCCGGCCCGCACCGCGACGCCCTGGCGGTCGATGATCGTCGCGACGTCGTGGGCATGCGCGCCCTTCATCTCGAAGGAGATCACCGCGCCCTTGGCCTTTGCGGTGCCGATGATCCGGAGGCTGTTCATGCCCCGCAGCCGCTCCTGCGCGTAGGCGAGGAGATGCGCCTCGTGGGCGGCGATGCGCTCGCGGCCGAGATTCATCATGAATTCGAGGGCGGCACCGAGCCCGATCGCCTCGATGATCGCCGGGGTGCCGGCCTCGAAGCGGTGCGGGGGCGCGTTGTAGGTGATGCGCTCCTCCTCGACGATCTCGATCATCTCGCCGCCGCCCTGGTAGGGCGGCAGGCGCTCCAGCCATTCCTTCTTGCCGTAGAGCACGCCGATGCCGGTCGGGCCGTAGACCTTGTGGCCGGTGAAGACGAAGAAGTCGCAATCGAGGGCCTGGACGTCGATCGCCTGGTGCACCGCGCTCTGGGCCCCGTCGAGCAGCACCGGCACGCCTTGGGCATGGGCGATGCGGACGATCTCCTCGGCCGGCGTGATCGTGCCGAGCACGTTCGACATGTGGCTGATCGCCACCATCTTGGTGCGGGGCGAGAGGAGCTTCTCGAACTCCTCGACCAGGAAGTTGCCCTCGTCATCCACGGGGGCGAATTTCAGCACGGCGCCGCGCCGCTCGCGCAGGAAGTGCCAGGGCACGATGTTGGAATGGTGCTCCATGATCGACAGGATGATCTCGTCACCCTCGCCGATCAGCCCGGCCCAGCCCATGCAGGTCGCGACCAGGTTGTAGGCCTCGGTGGCGTTGCGGGTAAAGATGATCTCGTCGGTGGAGCGGGCGTTGAGGAAATGCCGCGTCGTCTCGCGGGCGCCCTCGAAGCCTTCCGTGGCGGCGTTCGCCATGAAGTGCAGGCCGCGATGCACGTTGGCGTAGGCCGTTTCCATCGCCCCCGACATCGCGTCGATCACCGCCCGCGGCTTCTGCGCCGAGGCGGCGTTGTCGAGGTAGACCAGCGGCTTGCCGTAGACCTGCTGCGACAGGATCGGGAATTGCGCCCGGATCGCCTCGACGTCGTAGGGGGTCTGGAGAACGGGTGCGTTCATGTCGGGCTCTCGTGCAGGGGCGTGAGAGGGGCCGGCTC
>JAEWKL010000653.1 GCA_023386115.1 Pseudomonadota bacterium | reverse complement strand
GTCGTCGCGGGCGAGGAGCAGGGCGGCCAGGTCCGGCCGCCGGCGCGCCCGCTCGACCAGCCGCTCCAGGGCGGGGCCGGCGAGCGGCGCCGTCGTGTTGCGGGCGAGCGCCAGGTCGACGTCCGGCTCGTCGCGCAGGGTCAGGTCATCGACCAGCGCCCGGCCGAGATCGTGCCGCAGGGCAATGGCCGCGTCGAGCTCCGGCCCGTTGCCGGCGGCATCGAGCAGGGCCGTCGACAGGACCGGGCTCAGGGACAGCACCGCGTCGCGGGCGCCGCCGCCATGGGCGGCGAGCAGCGTCAGCACGCTCTGCGGCGTGTCGGGAAGCGGCGCGAGCTTCTGGGCGACGATCTCGGCGGTGGTGGAATCGACCGTCGGGATCAGCCCGCAGGCGAGGGATTCGAAGGCCCGGATCGTCGCGACGTCCCGCACGGGAGCGGCGCGGAACAGATCCGTCTGCACCCGCAGAAGGACCGGTTTCATGTCGAGACTCCGGTCTCGCGCGAGGTCGAGGAGGCCGGACAGGTCCGGCGGAGCGTCGGCGGCGGAGCGGGCCATGGGCGATCGGGTACGCAGGACTGAAGACGGTCCGGAGAATGCGAGAGCTTGCGTAAAGCGACGCTTAAGGCTGCGGGCAGCCGTCGGGTCCCACCCTGGGGACAGCGGGGATCGCGCTCCGCCCCGGTCACCGACGGTTTACGCCACTGGCCGGCCGCCTCGCCGGACGTCGTTCTTCGGAAACAGTCCATTAACCATGTGCGTGTTTTCGTCTCGTCGTGAGGTCGCGAAGGGCGGCGGTCCCGGAGGGACGTGACGGAGGCGGGAGAGCACACATGGTCGGCCCACAGCGGCGTCCCTCGGCGGACATCATCCCGTTCCCGGCTCAGCGCCCGGCGGCGCGCCCGGACGCGGTCGCCGGCGGCTCGGCCGATTGCCATTCCGCGGACGCGGTCCGCGGCGAGATTCTGCTGTTCACGGGAGTGCGCTATGAGAGGCTGCCCGATGCCGTCGAGCCCGGCCTGCCCGCGCCCGAGCGGCGCTGCCGGCGCTGAGGCCTTGCGCCGCCCGATGCCGCGCCGTGTCCTGCCGCTCGTCCTGCCGCTCGCCCGCGTCCTTCTCACCGTGCCCCTGGTGGCGGCCTGCGCCCAGCAGGGCGATTTCGGCCGCCCGGCGCCCACCGCGTGGAACAGCCTGATCGACGCGGCCGGCACCTTCGCCGCGCATGAGCGGGGCGAGCCGGCCTCGCTGTTTCCCTTCACGGAGGACGAGCGAGCCCTGCGCGACCGCGCCTGGCGCTTCCTGATGCCGGCCCGTGAGCGCAGCGTCTTCGACGCCGCCCTCAACAATCTCACCCGCGCCCGGGTGCTGCCGGTGGGCTGGCGCCTGTCCGATCCCGCGGCCTATCTCGAGGCGATCACCGCCGGGCCGTTCCGCTCGGTCGTCTCGCGCTACCGGCGCCTCTCCGACGACCTGGTGGCGGACGGCCGCCTTCTGCCGGCCTTCGCCGAGACGGCGTCGCGGGTGGTGCGGGCGGACCTGGCGCGGTTGCAGAGCCTGCCCTTCATCACCACCCTCGACGACCGCGACGTGCGCAGCGCCGCGATGCGGGTGGCCGAGAACCGCTGCCTCATTGCCTGGGTACGGCGCGAGACGGCGGCGCGCTCCGCCTCGTACCGCTACGCCCTGGAACACCTGCTGGTGGCCGCTCCCGAGGACGAGGCGGTGGCGGCCGAGCGGGCTCTCGCCTTCCTGGATTCGCGCCGGACCCTGCTCGATCCGTTGCTGCCGGCGGATGCCGAGATGCGCTGCGGCCTCGTGCCGCCGGAGCCCGCCGAGGTGGTGCTGGTGCGCAAGGGGTAACCCGATCGCCCTGCGATGGCCGCGATCACCCTACTCGTCCGGCCCGTCGATGGTGCAGGAGACCGAGCGGGCGGCCTCGTTGGCCTGGGCCTGCTGGCTCGGCAGGGCGGCCAGGACCCGCACGCTGACGAAGCCCTGCCGGCTCGGCGCGATGATGCGCACGTCGCGGTTGCGCTCGTCCTCGTCGGCGGTGGCGAGCGCCTCGTCGAACTGGCGCCGGGTCATGATCACGAGCTCGACCGTGCCGCGCACGGCCGCCTGATCGGTGATGGCGTAGTAGGCGCCGCTGCGCCCGTGCAGCGCGATCGTCTCGATGAGCGGGCCGGTCTCGGCGGTGATCCGCACCGGGCCGTCGTCGAGGTCGTAGGCGCAGACACCCACCGCCACCGCCGGGTCCTGGGGCGGCAGCCATCCCTCTGCCGGCACAGCCGCTGCCGGCTGCGCCGGACCTGCCTCCGCCGGCCCGCCGGTCTCGGCGGCGTGGACCAGCACCGAGGTGTCGTTGGCGAGCGTCGCGCGCGAGCGCGCCAGGGCGTCGCCGGCGGCGAGGTACGGGATCGCCAGCACCGTCGCGACGTGCACGAGCCCGGCCAGGACCAGGCCGCAGAGGGTGGCGAGGATGAAGCGGCCGAGCGGCGTCACTGGCAGTCCTCCCGGGTGATCGAGGGCACGCCCTCGCGCTCGAGCACGCCGGTGCTCGCCGCTACGGGCGTGTCGTAGAGCCGCAGCACCAGCCGGATCGAGCCCTCGCCCCCGGGCATCGGCAGCCAGTTGCCGGGCTGCACGGTCGGGCTCACGATCACGGCGAAGCGCCCGTCGCGGTCGCGCAGGACCTCCGTAGAGGTGAAGCCGGTGCGCGCGAGCGGCACGGCACCGGCCTGACCCGCCTGCTTGGCCGCCTCTTTGGCCGCCTGTTTGGCGTGGCCGCGCCGCTCCACCGACAGGGTCCAGGCTCGGGCCGGCGGCGTGGCGCCGGCGATGCGGTAGCGGCAGGAGGGATCGAGTCGGCGCCCGGCATCGTCGGTGAGCGCGGTGAGGAGCAGGCCCTCCCCGAGCGCCAGCGGAATCTCGCCGGTGCGGGCATGGATCGCCCGCACATAGGGGTCGGCGTCGCGCGAGCCGATCTTCGGCCAGGCCGTCCAGGCATTGAGGGCGACGCCCCCGAACGGGTAGCGCCCCCGCGTCGCCCAGTTGGCGGACGCCAGTCCCAGACCGACGCCCAGCGCGAGGGCGTAGAGCACCAGCCCGACGGTCCCGACCCGGCGCAGGCGCAGAGCCCCCCGCAGGAGCCGGGGCGGGAGTCGGCGGCCGGCGGACGCGGCGCGCCCGGAGGCCGGAAGGGCGATTTTCTCGGTCAACATCGTGGGCCGTATCTAGCTCAGGTCGGGCCGGGGCCGAACGGCTTTTTGACCCGGCGCTCTGGAATGTGTCGAAGACCGGGAGCAGCGGGAGGGACCGGTGAGGGACGTGTCACCGGAACAGCATCGACACCTGACGGCGAAATCCGCTACATCGCACCGGTATGATTATCGAAGGGTCCCGCCATGCCGGTAAGAATCGTCGAAGAGCATCCGGGGCATAATCGGATTGACGTCTCAACAGACATGCTCGAAACGGGAAATGGCTTGATCGAGATAGTGGGTTTCAACAATAACATATGTATAAAATCTCCGCTTGCATGCGCGCATATCCACTTGAAGGTTCACGGTAACAATTCGGTCGACATTGGCGAGCATTGCATATTGAACGGCGTCAATATCCAGCTTATCGCGCCGGGCTCGCTACGGATCGGCGGACGAACCGGCTTTAACGGTCACTCCTACATCCACATGCACGAAAGTGCAAAAATCGAAATCGGCGAGAATTGCCTGATCGCCGAGAGTACGAATTTTTCGACGTCCCATGTTCACAAGATCATCGACGTCGCGACCGGTGAGCGTCTCAACCCGCCTGGTGACGTCATCATGGAGGATCACGTCTGGAGCGCCGGCCACGTCTCGCTGTGGGGCGGCGCGCATATCGGCCGGGACAGCGTCGTCGGCAGAGGTTCCTTCGTGTCCAAGCAGAGCTTCCCTCCCAACAGCCTCATCGTTGGCGCGCCGGCCCGGGTGGTGCGCGAAGGAGTGACGTGGGAGCACTGACGACGCATCGTGCGGCCAATGCTGTCATGGCATGGAGCGGGGCGGGATGCGGCCCCGCTTCGGGCCGTGTCTCGTGTGCCGCCGCTCAGGGCGAGTTCTCGCGAGGTCACCCCGGGGCTGGCGCCAGGGACGCTGTCACACCGCGTCCGCGCGGCGCCCGAGGGAATGAGTGCGTTCGAAATGCCAGGCAACATCTCGCATGGTGCGGGATCATCCGGCGAGGACGGAGCTTGGAGCGTCCCGCGTGCCGAGATCGCGGCGGCGGCCCAGCGCTGGGCCGGGTGCATTATAGATATAATCCGACTCGGAGTGATTGAACGAAGTGCAGTATCGTTCAAATGACAGAGTATTCGAGAACGTGCTTCTGGAATTGCCAACATAGATTTTGGCAATTTTAGCGATCTCAAAATCTATAATCGATGCATCAAGTTGAGTCAGTTTTGAAAGACATTCTTGCTTGGCGAAATCGGATTTAAAGAAGATATCGATGCCACTTGCATCTTTGACATTTTGCCTGATCGCTTCTTTTGATTGCCTCAAATAGCGTTCATCGCAGGTCACGTACACGGCGGGATGATGCGTATCAATGCTTGATTTTATCTTCTTGGCGATGTCTTCGGGATCTAAATAGATATCTTCCGGCTCGTGCAATGCATGGCGTAGATGATTTTCGCAGAAGACATACCAATCTTCTTCAATGCGAAATTGGGCAACAACATCAATTTTATTGTAAATATATATTCTTTCACAAATGTTTGTGAATGTTGTCGTAAATTTCACCTTTGGAACAAGGGATCTGAAGAAATCTGATGACAAATCATCGAAGATGGTGTGACGATGATGGGCGCAGAGATCCGCAAGATGGCAGCAGGCGTCGCCAAAATAGGCCCAGCCGCCACGTGCGATGCGCTCCTGGTCAAAGAAATAAGGCCGATCAACGATCTGAATGGTCCAGCGCCGCGCGAAATCACGAAAGACATCTTCGAAAAATACATCGCCGAATGGGACGCGCGTCGATCGCGCCTCGTCATGGTGCTTGCTGTAAAGATCCGGCAGAAACATCCTGCGCCTGCGCAAATCAGTCTCTTTGTTGACCGTCAGCATCAGACCTAAAAGAGTCAGCTTCTGATTGCTCAATCCCCCATCGTTGTAATCGTATCCGAAAGCCGGCGCTCTCAACTTCCGCTCTGCCCGTTGCATCAAAGAGCGTATTGCTTTCATGATTCGCTCGTGAACTGGGAGAATGTGACATTAATGCAGCGGAGTGACAATGTCCACTGTGGCCATGCAGGTTCATCGTTCGATGTGCTGACGTATACAAACGGTGCCGCTCCCGGGCGACGGCGTAGCATCGGCGCGGCGCGGCATCGATCGAGACGATCGAACCAGGCGGATCGTCCTGTCCGCCTCGAAGGAGCCCGGCGGGATGCGCATCCGAGAGCGCCATCCGATCGCGGCGCCGTCGGATGGCGCTGACGTCATTGATCGTGCCGCATTTTCTTCAACGGCCCGGTCCCGCTTCGGCGGAACATGCTCTAGGCGGACACGATGCTCGCGAGCCTGTCCGGTTGGATCTGGATCAAACGGTCCCATGGCAGGCTGCCGGTTTGCGGCCCGACTTCCGTGCAGCGGATCTCCTGATAGTTGAGACGCCGTGCCTGTGCGATCATCCAGAACAACACCTCGGAGGCCGTGCTCGGCATGAAGCAGAAAATGGTCGTTCCAGGATTGCAGAAGGCGATGTTCGTGAGAGCGGCCCCCATGACGCCGACGACGCGTTCGGCGCCTTTGAACATCGTGATCTGAGAGTGGAAATCGAGAGTGCCAGACAATTTCTCGACGTAGCCGAGCTCGGCCAGCTTGCGCGCGACGGCGTCTGCTTCATGGAAGTTGCGAGACGAGTGTGGCTCGCGGCTCGCATAAATTCTCGGGTTCGGATCGGCCTGAAGGTGGGTCGAGATGTCGTCGAGGCATTGGAGGACGAATGGCGACAGATAGTACGAGTGCTGCGTCAGGCCGTCGACGAAGATCAGGCGCTTGACGAAGACCGGCTCCTCATCCGCAAGAACGATCTTGTCGTCGGCGACGCCGATGGCGTTCAGCGCCTGCGAGGCAGTCCGAACGAGGTCTGCCGAGGAACGGTGGATCAGGACCGGCCAGTCGTCCACTTGAAGGGACTTGCGGGCCATCCACGCTCGCGGGAGCATCTCGAGGATGAAATGCCCGTAGTTGGTCGCTCCCCGGCTCTTCGCCAGGATGCACCGATCGATCGCTTCCCCGCTGCCTGAAAACGCGAAAGCTCGAACTTTCTCAAGACCTTCATTGACTTCGCCGTCGCTGTGGTAAGTCCGCGTCTCCGGAATCAGGTCCAGGTTACGATCGAAAACGAGACCTTCTTTTGCAACGAAAACGTCGAAAAATTGCAAAATCCTGATCTTCCGACCCTCGTGAACCGAGCGATGCCACAAGAATTCGAGAGTGTTTCTCACGTTTTCCGGAATTGATTCGATTTCAAGCAGGTTCGGATAGGCATAATACGAATTTGGGCAGCTCATCTCGAAAACGCACGCGTCGCCGCTGGTATGAGACGGCCTGATGAGCAAAGAGTGCGACATTAGCTTACCAAGAATTTCTATGCTGCTTTGCAATATCTTTGAGAGATTCCGATGTCAATGGTGCGGTCTCGTCCCCTCCTATTTGCGCTGAAAAGTGTCTCAGAGGCTTGGTGTGTGGTTCACGGGCGGAGACTATCGAAGTCATGGCCCGGAGCGGCCGGGCCGATGTTTCGTCGTGTCAGTGCCGGTCGACTCATGCCGTCATGCGTCGCCATCGGTGGGGTGGTGCGGGGCGTCCGGCGCATCGGCGCGGACCCGATCGGTGTCAGCCGGCGATCCCACCGACCTGTTCGAAGGCGCTGCGGGATGATGCGATGAGACGAAAGCGGCCGGTGGGCGGATCATTGCCACGGCACCGCGAGCGCCGGACTGAGGCGAAACCCGGAAGGCGACATCCGGAGCGCGGGTCCGTCCGATACGCGCCCAAGCCCGATGGGGCGCACCGCGACACCGTCGATCGGATGTCGCGTGACGTCGCCAAGCAGGGGGCGACGCCACGTCGCCTTCGTGCGGCATCGATGTGGTCACGAGGGCCATCGCGACCTCGGCAGGGAGAGGCGAAGGCGGCACGCTGGCGCTGCCGAAGCACGCCACACGGCTTCACGGCACCCCGACCTGCCCGCCCACCGTATTGAACGCCGCCCGTCCCGGAGCCGGGCTCTCCACCGAGCGGAACAGGTGGCCGAGACCCCCCAGAACCTCGAAGGAGCGGCGCGACAGGGCACCGGCCGGCGCGCCGGGCGGGGGCGTCGCCGGGGCGGGGCCTTGAGCGGTGCGGGCGCCGGCCTTGTCGGAGTCGAAGCCGGGCATCGGCTTGATCTCGATGCCCTGGTGGGCCGGGGCCATCACCTCGTGGAAGGTGATCGCCGGCAGCGAGCCGCCGGTCAGGTTCTTGGTCGAGGAATGGTCGTCGTTGCCGTACCAGACGGCCGTCACGAGGTTGCCGGTGTAGCCGACGAACCAGGCGTCCCGGTAGGCATTGGTGGTGCCCGACTTGCCGGCGGTGCGCACGCCCTCCACGGCCGCCTTGCGGCCGGTGCCCTCGTCGACGACCTTGTTGAGCATGTAGTTCATGTCGGCGACGACCCGGGTCGAGAGCAGCTGCTCGGGCGGCGCCTCGCTGGTGTCGTGGCGGTAGATCACCTCGCCGGCCCCGGTGCGGATCTCGGTCGCCGCGTAGGGCTTGGCCCGCCTGCCGCCATTGGCGAAGACCGAGTAGCCGGCGGCCTGGTCGAGCACCGTCACCTCGGCCGAGCCGATCGGCAGCGAGACCGAATCGACCAGGTTCGAGGTGATGCCCATCTTGTGGGCGAGCTCGATGATCTTGGCCCGGCCGAGCTTGGCCGCCCGGGCGTCGTGGGTCTCGCCGAGCTGCTTGCCCATGGCGATCGAGAACTGCACCGGGATGGTGTTGATCGACTTCGCCACCGCGACCCATAGCGGCACGGCGCCGGCGAAGGAGCGGCCGTAATTCGCCGGGCACCAGTTGCCGATGCAGACCGGCCGGTCGACGACCCTGCTCTCGGGCCGCCACTGCCCGGTGGCGAGGGCCGCGGCGTAGACGTAGGGCTTGAAGGACGAGCCGGGCTGGCGGAGCGCATCGGTCGCGCGGTTGAACTGGCTCTGGCCGTAATCGGCCCCGCCGACCATCGCCCGCACCGCCCCGTCCGGGTCCATGGTCACGAGGGCCGCCTGCTCGACGTCGAAGGCGTCGCCGAATTGGCGCAGCACGTTCTCCACCGCCTGGTCGGCCCGCTTCTGGATCGCGAGGTCGAGCGGCGTCTTGACGACGAGCACCCGCTCCTTCTTCAGCTTGCCCTCGTCGACGAGCTTCTTGATCTCGTTGAAGGCCCAGTCGAGGTAGTAATCGGCGCTGATGTCGCGTGAGCGGGTCACCGGGGTCGCCGGGTTGCGCAGGGCCGACTGGATCTGCCCTTCCGTCAGGTAGCCCGCCTCGACCATGTTGTGCAGCACGTCCGCGGCGCGGGCGCGGGCCGCCGGCAGGTTGACGTGGGGCGCGTACTTCGTCGGCGCCTTGAACAGGCCGGCCAGCATGGCGGCTTCCGGCAGGGTGATGTCCTTCAGGTTCTTGCCGAAATAGTAATCCGCCGCGGCCGCCGCCCCGAAGGTGCCGCCGCCCATATAGGCCCGGTCGAGGTAGAGCTTCAGGATCTCGTTCTTGGTCAGGTGGCATTCGAGCCAGAGGGCCAGGAACGCCTCGTTGACCTTGCGCTCGAGCGAGCGCTCGTTCGACAGGAAGAGGTTCTTGGCGAGCTGCTGGGTGAGGGAGGAGCCGCCCTGGACGTGGCCGCCGCCGCGGGCGTTCACCGTCACGGCGCGCAGGGTCCCGATCGGGTCGATGCCCCAATGCTCGTAGAAGCGCCGGTCCTCGGTCGAGATCAGCGCCTTGACCAGGATGTCGGGAAACTCGTCGATGCGCAGCGAATCGTCGTGCTTGATGCCGCGCCGCCCGACCTCGGTGCCGTAGCGGTCGAGGAAGGTCACGGCGAGGTCCGGCGCCTTGAGCCAGTTCTCGCTGGTCTGGTTGAAGGCCGACTGGGCGAGCGTCAGCATCACCACGCCGCCGGCAACCCCCAGCGTCACGCCCTCGCTCGCGAGGTCGAGGACGATGCGCTTGACGCCCCGCACCCGGAAGCGGCGCTGGATCCGCTCCGCGAATCGCCCATAGGCCTCGCCGAACGACCGGCCGCCATTGTAGAGGCCGTCATTCAGCCAGGCGTCGAAGCCGAGCATCCCGTGGGACAGGCGGGTCCGGAGCTTGGTCAGCCGGTTGGTGGGCTGGTTCTCGGGCACTGGGGCGGGTCCTCGGGCAGATCCTCGGGAGGCTGCGGTCTGACGGTCTAGCAAGCCTCGCATCCTAGCGCGAGACGGTAAGCCGGTCGCAGGTTTCCGAGGCCTATATGGGGCGCCGGCGCGCCGACACGACGTCGCAGGACTGCGCAGCCGGGCCCGGCCGTGCTTGCCCGCGCGCCCCGGGCGCGGCAGAGGAGGGGCCTCCCGCCCCGATTCCACCCCCGCGCCGTCGATCCGGCGCCTCGAAGGCCTTGAAACGCCGTGGCCAAAGCCCGCAGCAAACCCCCGCGTCCTCCCGCCTCCCTCAAGGCCGCGACCCCGTTCTGGCGCGAGAAGAGCCTGGAGGCCCTGAGCCCGGAGGAGTGGGAGAGCCTGTGCGACGGCTGCGGCCGCTGCTGCCTCCTCAAGCTCGAGGACGAGGATACGGGCGAGATCCACTACACCGATATCGGTTGCGCGCTGCTGGATGCCGGCACCTGCCGCTGCCGCGACTACAAGCGGCGCCAGCTCAGGGTGCCCGATTGCGTGCGGCTGACGCCCGAGGCGGTGCGCACCCTGCCCTGGCTGCCGCCGACCTGCGGCTACCGCCTGGTGCGGGACGGGCAGGACCTGCCCTGGTGGCACCCCCTGGTCTCCGGGACCCGGCGTACCGTGCACGAGGCCGGCATCTCGGTCTACGGGCGCGTGAGCGGCACCGAGGAGGAGTTCGAGACCGACGAGATGCCGGACCACATCGTCGACTGGCCGGGCCAGGATCCCCAGAGCCAGAAGCCCCAGAGCCAGGGTCCGGGGAGTTCGGATTCGCAGAGCCGGGATCCCGGGGGCGAGGACCCGCCGGCCGGGGCGTGAGACCGGCCCGGAGTTTTCGAGGAACCGTGCCAGCTGGATGACGTTCCCCGGCAATCCGGGACGGCGCCCGCCGTTCCCGGATGCTTGCGCGCCGCGGCTCGTCCATTCCGCATCGAGCGTAGAATGCGGCGCGCCTACCAGGGAGAACGCCATGGGCCTGTTCTCGAAACCCATCAAGAGCATGGACGATCTGTTCCAGCACATGCTCCAGGACATCTACTACGCCGAGCAGCAGATCACGAAAGCGCTGCCGAAGATGATCGCCAAGGCGGGCGACCCGCAGCTGAAAGCGGGCTTCGAGACGCACTTGCGCGAGACCGAAGGGCAGATCCGGCGGCTCGAGCAGGTGTTCCAGACGCTGGGCCAGCCGCCGAAGGGCGTGCGCTGCGCGGCGATGGACGGGATCATCGCCGAGGCCGAGGAGATCATCGGCGATACCGACGATGCCGAGGTGCGCGACGCCGCCATGCTGGCCGCCGCCCAGGCGGTCGAGCATTACGAGATCACCCGCTACGGCACGATCATCGCCTATGCCCAGCAGCTCGGCCGCCAGGACGTGATCGGCCCGCTGCAGCAGACCCTCGAGGAGGAGAAGGCGACCGACAAGAAGCTGACCTCGCTCGCCGAGAGCCGGGTCAACCGCAAGGCCGCCTGACCGCGGGGGCAGGGCTGCCTGAGCACGGGGCGGAGCGGTGTCGTCCCTGCTGTGGCACGGGGCTTGCTAGATCCTGCCGGACGCTCATGGGCGTTTCCTCCCTGACTTGAGGCCCTGCCGCAACCCTGCGCGCGGGGCCTCCTTTCCTTCACGGCCGTTGCCATCGGGCGCGGGCCGCCCGATAACCCGGGCGACCGGAGGATATCCCCGACATGGCCCTCACCGTCGCGGTCCAGATGGACCCGATCCAGGCGATCCGCATCGCCGGCGACACCACCTTCGCGCTGCTGCTGGAGGCCCAGAGCCGCGGCCACACGCTCGTGCACTACACCCCCGACCGGCTCTCGATGCGCGACGGGCGCGTCACCGCCCGGGTCGAGCCCCTGCGGGTGCAGGACGTCGAGGGCGACCACGCGCATCTGGGCGCCCAGGAGCGGATCGACCTCGCCGAGGTCGACGTGGTGCTGATGCGCCAGGATCCGCCCTTCGACCTCGCCTACATCACGGCGACTCACATCCTGGAGCGGATCCACCCGCAGACGCTGGTGGTGAACAACCCGTTCGAGGTGCGCAACGCCCCCGAGAAGCTGTTCGTCACCGCCTATCCGGAGCTGATGCCCCCGACCCTGATCACCCGCGACAAGCGCGAGATCGAGGAGTTCCGGGCCGAGCACGGCGCCGTGGTGATGAAGCCGCTCCACGGCCATGGCGGCGCGGCGGTCTTGCGGGTCCTGCCCGACGACCCGAATTTCGGCTCGATGTTCGACCTGTTCTCGGTCACCTTCCGGGAGCCCTGGGTGGTGCAGCGCTTCCTGCCGCGGATCACCGAGGGCGACAAGCGCATCATCCTGGTCGACGGCGAGCCGCTCGGCGCCGTCAACCGGGTGCCGGCCGCCAACGACATCCGCTCCAACATGGTGCGGGGCGGCACCGGCGGCGCGACGGCGCTGACCCCGCGCGAGCAGGAGATCTGCGCGGCGATCGGCCCGGAACTGCGCCGCCGCGGCCTGATCCTCGTCGGCATCGACGTGATCGACGGCAACCTGACCGAGATCAACGTCACCTCGCCGACCGGCATCCGGGCGATCAAGCGCCTCGGCGGCCCCGACCTCGCGGTCCCGGTCTGGGACGCGATCGAGGCCAAGGTGACCAGGCCGCAGGCGGCCTGATCCGGGCCGGCGGGGGAGGGCGCTCTCAGCCTGCATCCTCCCCCAGCGTGTCCTCGATGTAGAGCCGGTCGAGCAGCACCTTGGCGACCGCCATCAGGGGCAGCGCCAGGGCCACGCCCCAGAGGCCGAACAGCACGCCGAGCAGGATCTGCCCGGCGAACAGGGTGGCGGGCGGGATGTCGAGCGCCCGCTTCTGCACGAAAGGCGTCAGCACGTAGCTCTCGAGGGTCTGCACCAGCAGGTAGACGCACAGCCCCGCGACCACCCCCTTCAGCCCCGAGGCGAGGGAGGCCAGCACGATCACGATGCCGGCGACCAGCGCCCCGATGGTCGGGATGAAGCAGAGCAGGCCCGCCTGGAGTCCCAGCACCAGGGCCCCGTCGATGCCGACCAGGGTCAGCCCGAGCCAGACGCAGACGAAGATCGCCGCCATGACGACGAGCTGGCCGAACAGCCAATGGCGTAAGGTCATGCCGATATCGTCGGCGACGGAGGCCGCATGGGTGCGGTGGCGCGAGGGCACGAAGCGCAGGAGGCCGTCGCGGTAGGTCCGGGGATCGGCCGCCACGAACAGGCCGAGCACCACCACGATGAACAGGTTGCCGATGGCGCCGAACACCGCCAGCACCACCGTCGAGGCCTGGCCGAGGACGCTGCCTGCGCCCGACAGCAGCGTGCCGGGGCTCGGCAGGCCGCTGGGCCCTTTCGCGCGCGCCTCCTCCGGATGGCCGCCTTCCGTTGCGGCCTCCTTGAGCTTACCGAAATCGAGGAAGCGGGTGTCGACTCCGCGGGCATCGAGCCAGGACTTCACCGTGCCGGATTGCTGCTGCAGCGTCTGGCCTAAGCGCTGCGCCTGGCCCGCCACGGTCGCGCCGCCGAGCCCGACCATGCCGAGCACCAAGAGCGTGAGCAGCACGCTCACGATCGCGAGCCGCGCCCCGTGCCCGAGCGGGAGGACGCGGCCGAGGTAGTGGGTCAGCCCCTCGAGGAAGACCGCGAACAGGATGCCGGCGAAGATCAGCAGCAGCGTGTCGGCCGAGTGCCAGGCCAGCAGCAGGGCGGCGGTGAACGACACCACGCCGATGCCGGCCAGCACGAGGGAGCGGGTGCTCACCCGGGCCGGACGCGCGACGTCCCGGTGAGCGACGTTCCGAGGGGGGAAAACGGCCATGTCCGGTGCACTCTCTCCGCCGGCGGCGCCAAGGCCGCCGTGCAGGACAGATAGCCGCGAGCGGCCGTTCGGCGACCGGACCTCCCCACTTGCCGTTGCCGGACGTGATCGCCCGGCACCCGTCTCATCCCTCCTCGCGCCGGCGCCGCACGCTGGCGAGCACGGCGGGATGCGCGGAGGTCTTCCAGGGTTCCGATCCCTCCGGCGCGAGCCTTACGAAGGGTTTGGGCAGGGCCAGGACCGGGGTCGAGCGCTGGGGCTTCCACTCCGTCACCTCCACGACCTCGATGATCGGTTCGGGCGGCGGACGGAGCTTCCGGCGCACCGGCGACGCCGCGCGCTGCCGGCCCATGATGCGCAGCAGCGCCCAGCCGATGAGGCCGGCCCAGGCGATCAGCACCCCCCCGGGCGTCGGCCGCTCGGAGAGGAGGAGTGTGACGAGTCCGATCAGGGCGCAGGCCACCGCGAGGCTGCGTGCGCTCAATGGGTCGAACGGCAGGGGGTCGGGTTGTCTGTGATCGCGGAGCATGACCACGATCCTGCCGCAGGCCGGTCAGCGATTCCTCAGTTCGATCGTTCGAATTCTCGCTAATCCCCGGTTCACACGGATTCGTCGGCGCCGAAGGCGAGGTTCGATACTGCCCGGAGGTGTCGGTCCTCAGGCATCCCGATCGCCACCATCACGCCGCGGTGCCGGGGCGCAGATAGGCGAACATGTGCGCGACGTAGTCGGCCTTCCCCAGATCGACGCCTTGCGCACGCAGGATCGTGTCGGCGGCCATGACGTGAAAATAGAATTGTGGCAGCGCCCAATCGCGCGCGTATTGCTCGGCGGTGAGATCGAACACCATGCCCTGCGGAAGCGCATGCGCGATCGGCGTCGCCGGGTCGACCGCGGGCATGTCCGCTGCCGAGGACCGTACCAGCGCCACCGTCTCGGCGATCCTCGCCCGCGCATCCGCGATCGATCCGGGCCGGTCGGCCGCGTTCCGGCCCTCGTCGATCAGGGCTGCCACCGAGGGGGGCAGCGGCTCCCCACGCAACCGGAACACGCCTTCCCGTGCCTGCACGCAGGCGAAGCGGATCTGGGTGGAGAGCGGGAACATGTCGGGGGCCAGGCGCGCGGTGAGAAGCGCCTCGGCCCCGCCGCCCGGCCGCTGCCGCTCGGCCTTGCCGAGCCAGGCCGATAACGCCTCCAGCATCTGTACATAGGTCGGTGTGAGAACGTCCGGCAGGGTCATGGCTGTCTCCTCGACGGTCAGCGCGCCTGCCGTCCCTGTCGATCCGCCAGGCGCCCTGCAATCCGGCGCCTATCGATTATGATCAAAACTTTTTCATGTCGGGCAATATTTTGATTTTGATTTGTTTTTTCAAAAATCATGGATCTGGTTTTGTGTTCGTGGCGCCGCAAGGTGTCGGGATGGCAGAGTCGTCTTCCGGAAGGATGAGATCACCACCGTGCCGCCGCCGCCGCATCGTGCTCCGTCGCCTCGACCCAGCCGCCCAGGGTGCCGTCGGCGCGGTGCTCGCGCTTCCAGAACGGGGCGCGGGTCTTGAGGTAGTCCATCAGGAAGCTCGCGGCCTCGAAGGCGGCGCTCCGGTGGGCGGAGGCCGCGAGCACCAGCACGATGCCCTCGCCCGGGCGGATCAGGCCGTGGCGGTGGATCGCGACGGCACCTTGCAGCGGCCAGCGTGTCACGGCCTCGTCGAGCACGCGGCCGATCTCGGCCTCGGCCATGCCGGGATAGTGCTCGAGCTCGAGGGCTGCCAGCTGCCCGTCCTCGTCGCGGCACAGGCCGGTGAAGCTCACGATGGCGCCCGCCCGTCCGCCGAGTTCCGCCGTGAGGGCGGCGATCTCCGCCGCGACGTCGAAGGGCTCGGGCTGGATCGAGAGGCGAGGGGTCATGGCGGGTCCCGGCGGTGAGGAGGGCGGCGTTCTAGCACGAAGCGCCGCGGCCCAAAGACCCCGGGGCTGGCGGCGGCGGCGGAACGGGGCCAATGTCGAGGGCAGAGGGACCGGCCGCGCGGCCGTCCGGACGGAGGAACGCCCCGTGACCCCTGACCTCCTCCTCCCCTTCGACGGCACCGAGCCCACCTTCGCGGCCCGGCCGGTCTGGTGCGGCCGCGGCAGCGCGGTGATCGGGCGGGCGAGCCTCGGGGCTCAAGGCTGGCTCGGCGACGAAGCGGTGATCCGCGCCGACGGCCACGACGTGATCGTGGGCGACCGCTTCTGGCTCGGCGCCCGCTCGACCCTGCACATCGCGGCCGAGATGTATCCGTGCATCGTCGGCGACCGGGTGACGGTCGGCCGCGACGCGGTGATCCATGCCTGCACGGTGGGCGACGATTGCGTGATCGAGGATGCCTGCGTGGTCCTCGACGGGTCCCTGCTCGAGGACGGGGTGCTGCTGGAGGCCGGCAGCACGGTGTTTCCGCGCACGACCCTGCCGGCGGGCTTCGTCTGCGCCGGCAGCCCGGCCCGGCCCCTGCGCGCCCTCGCGCCGGGGGAACTGGCC
>JAEWKL010000549.1 GCA_023386115.1 Pseudomonadota bacterium | reverse complement strand
GTCGAACAGGTGCTTGAACAGCCCCGTATAGGCGCCCTTGTAGACGGGGGTGCCGACCACGAGGGCGTCCGCCTCCTCGACCGCTTCGACGATGCGGCGGGCCGGCAGGGAGAGCTGGTCGCGGGTGAGGGCACCGCCGAGGCCGGGACCGGCATCGACGAGGTCGAAGATCCGCACCTCGACCGGCAGCCGCACGGCGGCCTCGGCGGCGATCGCCTCGACCAGGGTGCGGGTCTTCGAGGGCCGCTGGATGTTCGCGGAGAAGCCGACGAGGCGCGGTCGCGTCATGGAGGTCGATCCGATGGGAGGGGCGCGGGTACGGACGGGGCGTCGCGGCCCCCGTGCTCGATGCCCTCGACGATGCGGCCCAGGCTGAGATCAGTCAATGAAATGAGATTTTAAATGCACGTATAGCGGGAGTTGATCCTGCTATGAGGGCATGGGACGAGAGAAGAAGTGACCTGGTCGACGATCTTGAATGAGAAAGATGGGAGCGTGTCGTCGGATATGCTGGATTCTCGGCTGCCGTCGCGGTTCGGACACGGCGATCAGCGGAGGGCTTTCCCCAGGCGGCTCGGCCTGCCCCGCCCGACAGCCCTCCTCGACGCGATATTTCAAGCATTGGTCAGGGATTAAATCCGATCACCGAACGTAATTCAGGACAACCTGCCGCCATATGGGAATTCGAGCAGGCAAAAGGAATACCGTTCAGATGAAAAATACTGACTACTTGTCCGCTTTCCGCTGATCGACACCGCCGCATCGTTGCGGTAATCGATCGCCTGCGCTGATGGACCGATTCGGCACATCGACAGGACACTTTTCCAGGGGCCCCCGACGATGTTCAACATGTTCAAGTCGCAGACCTCGCTCGACCTCACGCCGCGGGCCTGCCTCGCGGTCTCGCTGATCTATTGCATGAGCGCCGACGGCGAGATCGACCCGGAGGAGGTCGGCCACCTGATGTCGGTGCTCGGCCGCAAAGCGACGCGCCAGAGCCTCGACGCCGCCGTCCGCTACGCCCGCAGCACCCAGCCGGCCCAGTTCCTGGCCGACGCCGCGCCGCGTCTGGGCCCGGACCAGAAGCTCTGCATCCTCCTCAACATGATCGACAGCGCGATGGCCGACGGCGAGGCCGAGGCGGGCGAGCAGCGCCTGATCATGCAGTTCGCCCAGGCCTTCGGCCTGTCGGAGAACGACCTGACCCCGTACTTCAAGGCTTTGGTGGCGAAGAACGACCGGGCGGTGCTGGATCGGTGAGGGAATTCACCGCGTCTAGATTCTAATCGAAATCCCGCCCTTTGCGGGCCTGGAACGGGCCCGCACGACCGAAGCGTCAGCGGAAGGAGACCCGGGAACCAGCACGAGGGCTCGCAAAGCGACCGCCTGCCTGCGTCGGCGCAGCATGCAGAGCCGCTTTGCGGCACGTCTCTCCTGGATCCCGGGTCATGGTCCGCTGATGCCGCATGGGCCCGGGACAGGGGCGTCGTACCGTTCCGAGACGCCGGTTCCCCGTCACACCACCGGGTTCACCAGTTCCTCCCCCCGCCGCAATCGCCCCAGATTCTCGAGCAGCAGGTCGATCACCCGGCCCTCGTAGTGGTTGGTCTCGCCGGCACTGTGGGGTGTGACGATCACGTTCGGCATGCGCCAGAACGGCGCGTCCGGCGGCAGCGGTTCCTCCCGGAAGCAGTCGAGGCCGGCGCCGGCGATCCGGCCCTCCGTGAGCGCCTGCATCAGGGCGTCCTGGTCGACCACGCGGCCGCGGGCGACGTTGACGAGGAGCGCCCCCGGCCTCATCGCCGCGAGCGCGCCTGAGTCGATCAGGCCCTCGGTTTCCGGTGTCAGCGGGCAGGCAAGCGCCACGATGTCGGCCTGCCCCAGAGCCTCGTGCAGCCGGTCGGGGGCGAGCACCGCCTCGACCGGGTCGCCGGCCTGAAGCGGGCGGCGGCGCAGGCCGATCACCCGCATGTCGAAGGCTTGGGCCAGCCGGGCAATGCGGGTGCCGATGCGCCCGAGGCCGATCACCAGCAGGGTCCGGCCGCCGAGTTCCTGCTCGCGCTTGGCCGGATCGGCGATCATCGGCCGCCAGGTCGCGGCGGCCTGGTTGCGCAGGGCCTCCGGCAGATGGCGGGTGAGGCCGAGCATCAGCGCGAGGGCGTGCTCGGCGACCGCGCGCTCGTTGCCGCCCTGCGCGCTGGCGAGCCGGATGCCGCGCGCGCGAAGGGCGTCCTTTGGGAACTGGTCGGTGCCGGCGCTGACCGACTGGATGAAGCGCAGGCGCGGCGCCCGCTCCAGCAGGGAATGGCGCCAGAGCCCCGAGACCACCAGCACCTCGGCCTGCGCCACCGCGTCTTCCAGCGCCGCGAGGTCGCGCACCTCGACGAAGGGCTGGGGCGCGCCCTTCGCCGCGTAGGCATCGCCGAGGCGATAGGCGGCATGGGCGAGGACGATGGGGCCGGAGAGGGCGGGTGCGGTCATCGGCGGGCGGCTCGGGGGCTTGTCGAAGCGGGGCCGCCGGAATTCACACCGCCGGCGGGTGCGAGGCAAGCCGGAATGTGGATTCCGCCCATCCTGCCCGCTGTAAGCGCCGTTGGAGCATCGGCCGCCGCCTACAACAAAAAGCCCGCCCCCGCGGGAGGCGGGGACGGGCTTGTCCGGCTCGCGGGAGCGGAAGGCCCCGAACGGGGCAGACGGGACCTTCAGGCTCGATCAGCGGCCGTAGACGTAAGGCGCGACCGGCGCATAGCCCGGGGGCACCTCGCGGACCAGCACGCCGCGCTCGTCGCGCGGATAGACCACGACGGAGCCGGTGCTGTCGACCGACGGAACGCCGCCCGGGGCGCCGTAGGCACGCTCGATGCCGCCGAGCGGGCCGCCGGCCTGCGAGCCCGAGCGGTTGTAGGGCGAGCCGCCCTGGGCGAAGGCGGGGGCGGCGACGGTCAGCAGGGCCGCCGCGAGAGCGAGACGGGTCTTCATCACAGTACCTGTTGGTTGAGGAGCACCGGCGATCCGGTTTCGCTGGGTCAATCCACTCGCCGGAAAAAGGTTCGCTGCGACATGTGCGCTGCCGCACGCGGCAGGATCTAGGCGGTGCGGGAGGCCGGATTAGTTTGGACACGGTCTAGCCTGGAGGTAGCCGCATGAGCGTCGACATCGTCCTGACGGTGAACGGCACGAGGCGCACGATCCCGATTCCGGACCCGCGTACGACCCTGCTCGATCTCCTCCGCGAGGGCCTGCACCTCACCGGCACCAAGAAGGGCTGCGACCGCGGCCAGTGTGGCGCCTGCACGGTGCTGGTCGACGGGCGGCGGATCAATTCCTGCCTCGCGCTCGCCGTCAGCCTCGATGGCGCCGAGGTGCTGACCATCGAGGGATTGGCGGAAGGCGACCGCCTGCACCCGGTGCAGGAGGCTTTCATCGCCCATGACGGGTTCCAGTGCGGCTTCTGCACCCCGGGCCAGATCATGAGCGCGGTCGGACTGATCCGCGAGGCCCAGGCCGGCGACGATCCCGAGCGGGTGCGCGAGGCGATGAGCGGCAACCTGTGCCGTTGCGGGGCTTACGCGGGCATCACCGAGGCGGTGCTAGAGGCGCAGAAGACCCTGAGCCAGCACACGATCCAGAATGCCCCGACCCAAGATTCCCCGACCCAGGATTCCCCGACCCGGCAGGGAGAGGCGGCATGATCCCGTTCGAGTACGTGCGCGCCACCGACATCACGGGCGCGCTCGCCGCCGGGGCCGCGCCCGGCGCCGCCTATCTGGCCGCCGGCACCAACCTCCTCGACCTGATGAAGGGCGATGTCAGCCGGCCGACCCGCCTCGTCGACATCACCCGGCTGCCCGGCCTCGCCGCCATCGCGCGGCAGGGCGACGGGTCGATGCGCATCGGGGCGCTCGCCCGCAACAGCGACCTCGCCCACGATCCCACCTTCGCCAAGGCCTACCCGGCGGTGGCGGAAGCGCTCCTCTCCGGCGCCTCGGCGCAATTGCGCAACGCCGCCACGGCGGCCGGGAACGTGATGCAGCGCACCCGCTGCCCGTACTTCACCGACACCGCCAGCGCCTGCAACAAGCGCCAGCCCGGCAGCGGCTGCGACGCCAGAGGCGGCGAGACCCGACTGCACGCGGTTCTCGGCTGGAGCGAGGCCTGCATCGCCACCCACCCGTCGGATTTCTGCGTGCCCCTAGTGGCGCTCGACGCCGTCGTCGAGGTCGCGGGGCCGGCCGGAACGCGCCACGTGCCGCTCGAGGCGTTCCACCGCCTGCCCGGCGACACACCGGAGCGCGAGACGGTGCTCGAGCCCGGCGAACTGATCACCGCCCTCGTGCTGCCGCCGGAGGCGTCCACCTTCGCCGGGCACAGCCGCTACCTCAAGGACCGCGACCGCACGTCCTATGCCTTCGCGGTGGTCTCGGCGGCGGTGGGCCTGCGCCTCGATGGCGGGCGCATGGCCGAGGCGCGGCTGGCGCTCGGCGGTGTCGCCCTCAAGCCCTGGCGCGCCAGGGAGGCGGAAAGCCTGCTCGCCGGGCGCGCGCCCGACGAAGCGGCCT
>JAEWKL010000547.1 GCA_023386115.1 Pseudomonadota bacterium | reverse complement strand
AAGCCGGCCTGCCGCGCCGGGCGATGCGGATGACGGTGGTGATCGACGAGAAGGGCGAGGGCCACGCCGTGCTGATGCTGCGCACCGACCGCGGCGATCTGGTCCTCGACAACAAGACCAGCGCCGTGCTGCCCTGGCACAAGACCGGATACACCTTCATCAAGCGCGAGTCGCAGGACGCCACCGCCTGGGTGTCTCTCGGTGGTGCCACCGCCCCGACTGTCACCGCCAACCGGTGAGCGCCGAATCAGCCCAAAAATCTGCGTATCGAATTGGAACCAAAGTGCGGCAGGGGCGTTTACCAGGGTTTAAATTTTTCGGTTGAGCGCCGCCCAGCCCCGTGGCAGCTTGGATGCAAGAACCAAGCTAGAGTCGATGGGGCAATGCGGGCAGTGATGGACGGCCTCGGCCGGGCGAGCCATGTCGATGCGCGGCATGTCGATCGCCAGGGCCTCCTGAAGCGCGGCGCCCGGGCGGCGCAGCTGGGACTTCTCGGGACGCTGCTGCTCATCGGCGGCGCCACGGCGCAGGGACAGACCCAGACCCTGGCGGCTCTGCCCGATGCCAGCGCGGCGATCGAACGCGGCGGTACGGCCAAGCCTGTAAGCGCCTGGACCGAGTTCTGCGGCCGCTACCCGGCGGAATGCGCCGTCGATACCAGCGAGCCGGCCACGCTGACGATGACGCCATCCCTCTGGCGCACGCTCACGGCAGTGAACCGGCGCGTCAACGGCCGCATCCGGCCGGTGATCGACCAGGACCATTGGGGTGTCGTCGACCGCTGGGATTTTCCCGATGACGGCATGGGCGATTGCGAGGATTACCAGCTCCTGAAGCGCCGGATGCTGGTGGAGCGCGGACTCGCTCGCCGCGCCCTGCGGATGACCGTGGTGATCGACGAGATCGGCGAGGGCCACGCCGTCCTGATGGTCCGCACCGACCGCGGCGACTACATCCTCGACAACAAGACCAACGCGATCCTGCCCTGGCAGCGCACCGGCTACACCTACGTGAAGCGCGAGGGCCAGGACGGCCTCGCCTGGGTCGCCCTCAACGGCGTCGCCTCTCCGGTCACCACCGCGAATCGCTGATCCGAGGATGAAGGCCGGTCCGGCGCAGGACATCCTCGGCGACGCGGCCCCATGCCGCCTGGAGCTTGCACATGTGGCGGGCGCGCGGCGTAGCCGGTCCAGGATCTCCGGACCAGGATCTCCTGCGCGGTGCGGCGGCCCTCGTCGGCCCGCTCCATTTTTGCGAGCAAGGCCGCCAGCCGGGCCCGCGCCTCGTCAGGTGATCCTCCGGCGAGATCGCCCCGAAGGCGTCGAGCGCCCGATCGGTCTCGGCCTACCCCGAGATGGAAGACCGGCTCGGCACCATTCCGCCGCCGGACGATCTCGTCGTCCCGCTCCCGGCCGTCCTGCCATGTGCCCAGGGCATCCCACTCCTCCGCCGCCAGCGTCCGACTCGCGACTGTCTCGGCGTCGAGGAATCGGACGTCCGGGAGCTTGACGGTCTCCTCGGGGGTCACGCTCCGGGAGTCCGCGCGCTGCGCCGCTCGCCCGCAGGGCGAGACGAGGCGTTCCGGCAGCACTTTGCGACGATGCAGGCGATGCCGCCGAAGGGCGGCGGCACGATGACGATCCAGCCCCAGGGCAAGAACCGCCCGGTCTTGGCGTCATGGACGGCAAGGCGACGGTCAGGCGCAGGAGGAGTAGGGCGATCGGCCGGGAGGCACGCATCCCGGAACGGAAGGATGCGTGCGGGAAGCCGCGCTGTTTTCGCCAGGCGAGACGAAACGGATTGACGGCCGCGTCCTGTGCCGCCCGCCTCAGGCGCCGGAGACCAGATGGGCGAGGTCGAGCACGACCCGGCCCGAGATCAGGCTCCAGCCGCAGGCGAGGATCGTCGCCAGCATCACGAAGGGTATCGGGCGCCCCTCGATCTGCCGGCCGCGCACGGTGTTGCGCAGGATGATGAACGGCGCCCCGAAGGCGAGGATCGGCAGCGAGGCGATCGCCACGAGGCCGCCGCCGGACAGGAGGCCGAAGCTCGCGCGGCGCGCCGTCGCCCATTCGAAGGCGCTCGCCAAGAGGCCCGCGAAGGCGAGGCCGAGCACCAGGGTCTGGATGTTCTCGAGGGCGGAGGGCGAGAGGTTCATGGGAGGTTAAACTCCGGCAGGCGCGATCGTCCCACCCTGCGCCAGGCGCGATTTTTGGTTATGGTTAATTTTTCGTTATCCACAGATCTTTGAGGCCGGTCCCATTGCGGGATTTTCCTCGGCATGACGCACCTGCGCCACAGATTTCCGCTCCTTGACCGGGTTTTGGTAAGGAGCCGTTAACGGTCGGAGCCGAACGTTCCGGGACATGCCCTTTCCGGGCATCGATCGAACGAATCGGAGGCGGGCGCCATGGGGCCTGCACTGAGCGCCGCTGCGGCGCGACTCGACCAGGATGTGGTACGTTCGGACCGGATCGGCCGGCCGTCCTCGCCCCCGCCCGTCGCCGCTCACCCGGTCGACCGGCGCCTGATCCTGGCGGCGGCCCTCGGGCTCGCCGGCTCGCTCGCCCTCACCGGC
>JAEWKL010000546.1 GCA_023386115.1 Pseudomonadota bacterium | reverse complement strand
GCTCCCTCGCCCAGGCGGTCGGGACCAGCCCGATGCCGATCCGCGGCGTCATCCAGCGTCTCGTCGCCGAGAAGGCGCTCGTCCAGCTCCCGAACCGGACCTTCCGGGTCGCGCCCTTCGACGTCGACCTCCACGCCGAACTGGTCCGGATCCGCTGCACCGTCGAGGGCTTCGCGGCCTACCGGGCGACGATCCGCGCGTCCGGCGACCTCGCTGCGCGGTTGCGGGAGGCGAACGACAGCATGCGGGAGGCGATCGCGGCAGGCGACACGGAAGGCGTCCTCGGCGCGAACCGGCGCTTCCACTTCACGCTCTACGAGGGCGCCGCGTCGCCCCAGCTCCTCGAGGTGATCACGCAGTTCTGGCTCCGCTCGGGCCCGGTCATGGCCGTCGCGCTGCGGACGCGCGAATCCCGCGTGATGTTCGAGGCGGGCACGCGCGTCCATGACCGGATCATCCAGGCGGTCGAGAGCCGGAGTCCGGACGCCGCGCGCTTCCACCTGGCGCTCGACATCCGCGCCGCCGCGTCGTGGTTCCGCAGGCGCTACCGGGCAGGGGCTGCCGGCGGCACGGCGACGGATGCGGCGGGGCGCGCCACCGCCTGAACGGTCGCCCACGTCGTCGGGCCGCCTGCGGTCGTCCTCGGCGACGTTTCGGACACCCCAGGAGCCAGTGCCGCGCGCGGGACGGAGCCATCGCAGACGAGCGACGTGTCTCCCCTGGGCGACGCATCCGCACGGATGCGAGAATACGTCGCCGCCGCGTCGGGCTCCGCCGGCGCGACCATGCCCGCAGGTCCGGCCTCGTCGCGCCTCGTCGCGGTGACGCGCGAGGTGAGCGGCCTCAGCCGCGGGCGGGCTGCCGCCGGAGTTCCCCGGGGGTGCTCTTCGTCCATCGCTTGAACGCGCGCCGGAAATTCGAAACGTCCGTGAAGCCGACGAGCGTCGCGATGTCGTCGTAGCTCATGTCCGTCTCGCTGATGTACCTCACCGCGACGGACAAATAAAAGTCATCGGCGATCGCCGAGAACGACGTGTTCTCCGCCTTCAGGTGGCGCCGAAGGGTCCGCGAGGTCATGTGCAGCGCCTCGGCGACATCCTCCATGTTCGGGAAAACGCCGGGAGACCGGACCAGGATCTGATAGATTTCGCCGCTGACCCCAGTCGTCGACTTGACCCTGCCGACGAGGGCGTCGCACTCGTCCTGGAACACGAATGACGTCAGCCGATGGGCCAATTGCGGCTGCACGTCCAGGACCGCGCTGTCGTAATGCAGCTCGCTGTCGGTCTGGTCGAAATAGCAGGGGCAATTCAGGTATTTTTGGTAGATCGCCGCGTGGTCCGGAGCCGGAAATGAGAAATTCGCTCGCTTCGGCGGGCATATTGTACCGGCAACATCCTGCAGGTGGGTAACCTGCTGCGTGAATTGCTGCTCGATCAGGAATTGGCGCAGCTCGCTAGACGGTGCGAAGGTGAACTCGTTCGGGAAACTCCACACGGCCACGTCGGGATATTCATGCCACTCGATCGTCAGGATCGGCGTCGCCAGAAGATGATATTTCACCCCGAGCTTGAAGTAGTCCCGCAGGGAGAGGCACGACATCAGAGCGTACCCGTACATGCCGTAGGCCGACAGGTGCAATCGCGCACCGACCTGGAACGGTGTGCTCGGATCCCACGAGAGTTGCAGCGCGTTCCGGCACACGGCCGCGTATTGCTGCACCGATGTGAGGGCCGTGGCGTCATAGAGCGTGTCGACGGCGACGCCGGTGTCGCGCAGGCACGCCTCGACCGGAATGCCCTGCTCGCTCAGCACCTCGACGAGCGCAGCGATCTTGTAGGGCGCGTAGATGCGCTTTCCCGGCAGCGGTGATGTCTTCGCCATCGGCGTGTCCTACCTGTCCTCTAAAGACATCATAATGTCCGCAGATGACCTTGGCAGCCCTCCGGCACGGCCCTAGCGTCGAGGAAATTTCGGAGGAAGGAAACATGGTTGCCCGCTTGCCGCGTCGCGGACGCGCGCCCGGCCGTCCGCCACGGTCCCGCGTGAGCCGGCGTACCGGGCGCTAACGCAGCCGCCCCGCGCACGAGCCCGGCCGACCACGCCCGATGGCGTCGGGGTCACGCCGCACACACTCCCCGAGATCACCAGACAAGAGCCGGGACGCGCCGATCCGCTGCCGCGCGCCCGTCCGACCCATCGCGGCGTCCGACCCTCGGCGGGGTCAGGCCGTGCCCGCGCAAACACGAAGCTGACGGAGGAAACACATGTCTCAATTGAGCCGTAAGGTGATCATCTCCTGTGCGATCACCGGATCGACGCATACGCCGTCGATGTCCGAATATCTCCCATTGACGCCCGAGCAGATCGCCGCGCACTCGATCGAGGCGGCTGAAGCCGGTGCGGCGATCATCCACCTTCATGCCCGCGAGCCGTCCGACGGCCGCCCGACGCCCGATCCCGCCATCTACCGCCAGTTCGTCCCCGTGATCGCGGCTGCGACGGATGCCGTGATCAACATCACGACCGGCGGCAGCACTCGCATGACGATGGCCGAACGGCTCGCCTATCCGTTGCAGGCCGGTCCCGAGATGTGCTCGCTGAACATGGGGTCGATGAACTTCTCAATCCACGGCGTCGCGAGCCGGATCTCGAATTGGCGCTACGATTGGGAGAAGCCGTACCTCGAGGGCATGGAAGACCAGGTCTTCCGCAATACATTCAAGGAGATCCGCTACGTTCTGGAGACGCTTGGCGCCAAGGGCACGCGGTTCGAGTTCGAGTGCTACGACGTCGGCCATCTCTACAACCTCGCCCACTTCGTCGAGAGCGGGCTGGTGAAGCCGCCGTTCTTTATCCAGTCAATCTTCGGCGTGCTGGGTGGGCTCGGGGCCGATCCGGAGAACCTGTCGCTGATGCGCATGACGGCGGACCGGCTGTTCGGCCGGGACGCGTACCAGTTCTCCGTCCTGGGGGCCGGCCGCCACCAGCTTCCATTCGTCACGATGGGCGCGCTCATGGGTGGCAACGTCCGGGTCGGGCTCGAGGACTGCATCTACATCGCCAAGGGCGTGCAGGCGAAATCGAGCGCCGAGCAGGTCAGGAAGATCCGCCGCATCCTGGAAGAGCTGTCCCTCGAGATCGCCACGCCGGCGGAGGCGCGCCAGATGCTCGCCCTGAAGGGGCCGGGCAACGTCGATTTCTGAGCAATCGGCCAGGTCCGATGGCGCAAGAGCGGATCACGAATAGTCCAATAACTGCCAAAACATAACACTCTTGGGAGGGAGTAGAGACATGAATCGATCGGCGACCGGAGCACCCGCGGACGGGGTCCTCGACACTGCGACGGGAAAAGTGAAACGACATCTTCTTCCGATGATGGTGTTTATCTACTTCCTGTCGTTCATCGACCGCACCAACGTGGCGCTTGCGAAGGGGGCCTTCCAGAACGATCTCGGCATCACGCCCGCCATGTACGGGTTCGGGGCCGGGATCTTCTTCTGGGGCTACGCCCTGCTGGAGGTGCCGAGCAACCTCCTGGCCCACCGCATCGGCCCGCGCCGGTGGATCGCCCGCATCGCGGTGACCTGGGGCGCCTTGTCCGCGCTGATGATGTTCGTGCAGGGCGAGTGGTCGTTCTACGCGCTCCGCCTCCTCCTCGGAATAGCCGAGGCGGGCCTCTTCCCGGCGCTCATGTACGTCACGACGCTGTGGTTCGCGCAGCGCGACAGGGCCGTCGCGGTCGGCTGGATCTACACGGCCCCGGCCCTCGGCCTGACGATCGGCAACCCGCTCGGTGGCGCCCTGATGCAGCTCGACGGCCTCGGCGGACTGCGCGGATGGCAGTGGATGTTCCTGCTCGAAGGCCTTCCGACGGTCATCTTCGGGGTGATTCTCTGGTTCATCTTCCCCGACCGCCCGCGGGATGCCCGCTGGCTGACGCCGGCGGAGGCCGATAGCCTGGAGCACAACGCGGCCGGGACCGAGGCCGGGCACGCTCAAACCCCGTCGAAGGAGTGGGTCTCGGTCATCAAGCGTCCGAGCACGCTCCTGATCGCCCTGATCTACTTCTTCAACCAGATCGGTTTCGTCGGCCTGTACTTCTTCATTCCCTCCATGGTGCAGCAGATGCAGGCGAGCACCCCGTTCATGGTCGGACTGCTGTCGAGCACGGTGGGCATCGGGTTCCTTCTCGGCGTCCTGATCTTGCCGCGCCTCAAGCCGTACGTCGAGAGCGACATGCTCTTCCTCGGCATCATCACCACCGGACTGCTGATCAGCGCGACGGTGTTCCTGGCGACCAGTGCTCCGGCAATCCAGCTCGTGCTGTTCACGACCACGGCCTTCTTCGCCGGCGGCATCCTGCCGATCTTCTGGTCCGTCGCGATGAAGCGGCTGCACGGCATCCAGGCGGCGGCGGGTCTCGCCTTCATCAACACGGTCGGCCTGCTCGGCGGCTTCGTCGGCCCCTCCATCTTCGGCCTCGTGGAACGGGAGACGGGTCGCAGCGCGTCCGGCTTCATGGTGATCGCGATCACGGCCTTGCTCGGCCTGACGCTCATCCCCGCCCTGGCGAGAGCGCTGCGCGCCGAAGCACCCTCCGATGGAAACTTGGTCCTGCGCTGGAGCGATCGGTAGACGGTGTCCTGACACGTCGACGTCGGCGCGGCCGCGCGCCGCCGGCAATCCTATTCCCGACAGGAGGCCTCCATGGCAATATTCGATCTTCTGAGACCCGAGCCCGGCCTGCGGGTCGTCATCACGGGGGCCGCCGCCGGGATCGGCTTCACCATCGCCAAGGCCTTCGACGAGGCCGGCGCACGTATCTGCGTCTGCGACATCGATCCGGCAGCGGTCGCCGCCGCCAGGGCGGCGAGCCCGTCGATCGAGGCGGTCGTAGCGAACGTCGCCGACCGGGACAGCGTGGACCGCTTCATCGACACGGCAGCCGATGCCCTGGGCGGCATCGACGTCCTGGTCAACAATGCGGGAATCGCGGGGCCGACGGGGGCGATCGAGGAACTCGCGCCCGAGGATTGGGACCGTACGACCTCGACCAACCTGAACAGTCAATATTACGTCCTGCGGCGCGCGGTCCCGATCCTGAAGAGGTCGCCCTCGGCCAGCATCATCGCGATGTCGTCCGTGGCCGGGCGCCTCGGCTATCCGTACCGGACGCCCTACGCCTCGACCAAGTGGGCGATCGTCGGCCTCGTGAAGTCGCTCGCCGCGGAACTCGGCGGCGACAACGTGCGCGTCAACGCGGTCCTGCCGGGCCTCGTCACCGGGCCGCGCATCGATCGCGTCATCGACGCGCGGGCCAAGGCACTTGGAATCGGTTACGACGACATGAAGGCGGAGTATCTCAAGAAAATCTCGCTCGGCAGGATGGTCACGGAAGACGATGTCGCCGCCATGACGTTGTTCCTGTGTTCTCCCGCGGCACGGAACATCACCGGGCAGGCCATCAGCGTCGACGGCAACGTCGCGTATCTGTAGCCTGCCCCCGGTCGCATGATCGGCACGACCCTCCGCGCACGATCGCGGGCGGAGGGATCGGCCACGTTGCCGAAGGATGAGCGTGACGGTCGCGCTGACGCCGGTGATCGCGTGTGGCCCGGCCTGCATGCTGTGTTCGATCAAGCGGAGCGTTAAATCATTCTTGAATCCAATTCATGCCCGCATCGGGCGGTGTTGAGAAAAAATTTACTCAACGCCATCTTAACCGCATTCCGCTTTCTGTATATTCTGCTGTAATTTCATATCGACGATAGCTGCGTCCTGTCTCGTCAAACGACGTGCGGGAGACCGACCGCATTCCATTATCATCAGCTTGTTGTATGTGTAGTTGTTCGGAAAGTATTTCTTCAATAATTATCGGCATTCATGCCTAATAAATTCCCGACAGCAAGTACATGTTCCATAACGTTCGTTATGCGAATGGATGGTGTAGGCGCAAAGTTAAAATCTCCCACTTGAGCCAAGGTGGAATGGCACACTCCCCTGTTTTGCGGACCGCGGGAGGTCGCCATGGGGTGGGTCCTGACGAGCGAGCGCGAGTTGCCGCGGGTCGAGGTCTTGCCGGCCGTTCTGAGCGGGCGGCAGACGGTCACGCAAGCGGCGCGTCTTCTGAGTTTGAGTCGGCGACAGGCTCACCGGCTGATCAAGGCTTACCGGACTGACGGTGCTTCGGCCGTTCGTCACAAGGCTCGCGGTCGTCGTTCGAACCGAGCGTTGAGCGATGGATTGCGCGATCTTGCTCTCACCTATGTGCGGGAGAGAAACGCCTTTGTGTCGGGCTTCATGGAGAGCTTCAACTCGCAGTTCGCTCGGACGGCGATCAAGTCTGACGATCTCCATCGCGGGTTGAACCTGCCAGTGGACCGCCTCTCGGATATCCTGGCATGGCGGGAGCAGCGCGACGTCGGGCAACACCTGGCACTATCCTACAAGAGGCAGAGACTGATTCTCGACGAGAGTGATTTGGCGGGGCGACGGAGGGTCGTTATGTCGAGATCCATGAGTTTGCCGATGGACGGCTCGACGTTCGCTTCAAAGGGGTATCGCTCCCCTACCGCGCCTTCGACATGGATCAGCGCGTGACGCATACGGAGATCGTCGAGAACAAGCGGCTGTCGGAAGTCTTGGCGTGGGTCAAAGAGCGCCAGGACGAATTATGCTCACCGAAAGTCAAGACGAACAGTGAGAAGGGTGGGTCCGTGAGGACGGGTCGCACATCGTCGGGCCCGCGAGGTCTGGCGGCACGGAGCAGTTCTGGTTCTGGAGCGGCGGCCCCACGGGCCGCCCTCGGCGAGGCTGCTGCAATGGTTGAGGTCTCCGCAGCCTCGCCAACGGCTTCTTCGGAGCGGGATGGCCCAACGGCACCGTGACAGTCCTACTTTGCTGTCCCCGGCGACACTTCAATCCGGTTGCAACACCATGGCCCGCCCCGTCCGCAAAATGGCTGTGGATCCGCTAGTCTGAGCAGTCTGCATGACCGTATCCGGCCTTCCGGCGCGCAATTGGCCAAGTTGGAGATCCGTGCGTCCTGGGCCTCATGAAGGGCTCGGCGTCGAGCGCGTGGCCGCCTCGGCGATGGCTTCGGCGTCGCGGTCGTCCTTCTTCTGCGCCTTGAGGAACGGGCGCACGTATTCCGGCGACATCAGTCGGACCGTGTGTCCCTGCTCCACGAGGCCTCGGCCTATGTGGGGCGCACCGCAGCACGCCTCCATTGCCACGACGCACCCCGGCAACTTCGCGCCGAAGACGATCGCCATCTCGCACCGCATCCGGCGGCGCAGCACGACCCGCCCGGTCGCGTCCAGCCCGACGAGGCTGCAGCTGCTCTTGCCCAGATCGATCCCAGCACCGCGATCGTTATTGTTCCGCTCCATCCCTCATCTCGGCCACCCTGCAAGCCTAGCCGTGCAGCACGGTGAGAGGCGGGCCATCCATCAAGGGGCGCACGCGAACAGGCGATCGGCCCCTCGCGGGCAGGTGCGACCACCAAGATCCACGTCCTCACCGACGTGATCGGATGCCTGGGCATCATCCATCTCACGCCCGGCAACGCCAGCGACGTGAAGACCGCGCCCGCCGTGCTGGAGAAGGCGCCCGGTCGCGTGCGCCGGCTCACCATCGGCAAGGGCACGATGCCGAGTGGCTGCGCCAGGACCGGCGCCAGCAGAGCATCAGCATGGTCATGCCCGGCATTCGCGCCCGCAAGCGCAACATCCGCCTCGACCAGCGGCGCTCTCGTGACCGCTGGCGGGTCGAAGCGGTCTTCTGCCGCCTCAAGGACTTCCGTCGCATCGCCACCCGCTACGACAAGCTCGCCCGCACCTTCGCCTCGGCTCTTGCTCTGGCGGACGTCATCGCCTTCTGGTGCTGATTGAGTCTCAACCCTGGCCCTGCCTCGTTCCGCTCAGATCGCGCAGGAAGTCGATGTAGGCCGGATGCGTATGGTGGATGCAGCCGCCATGGGCGAAGCCGACCAGCAGCATGTCCAGCATCCACCGCCCGAGGCCGCCACGCGCCGGTTGGCGGACCGTGGTCCGAGATGCCGCGGCACTCTTCCGCGCCCTGCCGCCGGTCGGCGCCGCAAGGCCGGCGGCGGGATTCCCGCAATCGGATCCGGACCCGCGGGAATAACTGCGGCGACGGAGCCGAGGCTCAGGGTACAGGGTCTCGACCATCGTCGCCTCCTTAATGCGGGCGGCTGATCGTGGTTTTCGGCGAGTTACGGCGCTGTGTCGCTCGGCGTTGCACTCTGTTACAGCGGTAACGACATCAAATTTTGTTGTTCGATATCGCGATGTCTGGCGCTCATGCTCGCTTTGTGCTCTCGCGCACATGATGAAGGGCGCATCGTTCCGAACGACATGGTATCAACTCAGCCGTACAAGGTCCGATGGCGGGAGGCTCCTTGGAGGGGCACCGGATCATGCCAGCCGATGCGCCCGACCGTCTCCCGAAGATCGTCCGGGCGGCCGTCCAGGTCATCGAGCCGGCGCCGTCGGGATCGGGCCGTCGCGGCGCTCTGCCGCGAAGCGGAGTTCGCCATGATCGAACCTAGTCCGGATCGGGGTCAGGGTCGGAGCGCGCGGCCGGGTCCGACGCGCATCCTCCTCGTCGAGGACGATGCGGGGATGCAGCGCATCGTCTCGGAGCACTTCGCCGACCACGATGTCGACGTCACCCCGGCGGCCAACCGGTCGGAGGCGGAGAGGCGGCTCGCGGAAGGCGGTTTCGACCTCGTCGTGCTCGACCTGCGGCTCGGCTCGGAGAACGGGCTCGACCTGCTGCGCGACATGCGCGCCAGGACCGATCTGCCGGTGATCATCACCACCGGCCACCGCCGGGACGAGATCGACCGGGTGATCGGCCTCGAGCTCGGTGCGGACGATTACCTCGTCAAGCCCTATGGCCTGCGCGAGCTGCTCGCCCGGGTGCGGGTCGTCCTGCGGCGGGCCGAGGTCGCGCCCGCCTCGGCTCGGGGCCAGACTTCCCATCAGGATCTCCACCGCAGCCGCTTCGACGGCTGGGTGCTCGACCGGCGCCGCCGCCGCCTCTCCAACCCCGCCGGCGCGGACGTCGCCCTCAGCAAGGGCGAGTACGCGCTGCTGGTGGCCTTCCTCGACGCCCCCCAGCGCCCGCTGAGCCGGGAGCATCTCCTGCAGGCCACGCGCGTCCACGAGGACGTGTTCGACCGCAGCATCGACGTCCAGATCCTGCGGCTGCGCCGCAAGCTGGAGGTGGATCCGAGCGCGCCGCGCCTGATCGTCACTGAGCGCGGCGTCGGCTACGTCCTCGCCACCAGCGTCGAGAAGCTTTAGGCGTGGCCACGTTCCGCCCGGCCCGTGTTGTCGCAGCCGCGCTCGCGGCCGTCCTCGCCGGAAGCGCGCTCGACATCCTGGCTCCGGCGGCCCGGGAGGGACCACCGGCTGCGGACCCGCTGCCCGCGGAGGCGGTGGCGGCGCTCGCCGTCGTGACGCCGATCCCGGGTAGCCTCGGGGCGGATGCCGAGCGGGCCAGTCTCGGCCGGACCCTGTTCTCCGACGCGCGGCTGTCCCGCAAGGGCGACCGGGCCTGCACCACCTGCCATGACCTCCGCACCAACGGCGCGAGCGCGGTCGCCCGTGACCTGACCACCGACGGTACGCCGGTCCCGCGCAATACGCTGTCGGTCTTCAACGCGGTCTTGAGCTTCCGTCTGGGCTGGGCCGGCGAGGTCGCGACGCTGCAGGAGCAGGCCGAAGCCGACCTGACGCGGCCGGAGTTCCTGGGCGGATCCTGGCCCGCCATCCTCGCGGTGATCCGCGCCGATCCGGCGCTCGCCGGCCGGTTCCGGTCGGCCTACGGCCGGGACGCCGACCGGGCGGCGGTCATCGACGCGATCGTCAGCTTCGAGCGCAGCCTGCTCACCCCGGACAGCCGCTTCGACCGGTGGCTGCGCGGCGACGCCGACGCCGTCACCGAGGCGGAGCGGGCGGGCTTCGCCCTGTTCCGGGGGATCGGCTGCGCGGCCTGCCACCAGGGCGTCAACGTCGGCGCCAACCTATTCCAGAAGGTCGGAATCTTCGTCACGATCCCCGGCAAGGCCGCCGAGACGCTGCGGGTGCCGAGCCTTCGTAACGTCGCGGTCACGGCACCCTACTTCGACGACGGCAGCGTCGCCACGCTCCCCGAGGCGGTCAGGCTGATGGCCCGGGTCCAGCTCGGCCGGGAGCTGACCGCCGCGCAGGCCGACGCGATCGTGGCGTTCCTCGGGACCCTGACCGGCTCCTACGAGGGCCGTCCCCTGACGGCGCCCGGTACCCCCGGCGCCGCGCCGCAGCCGAGAGGCTGACATGAGGCTCACCGTACAGGCGACCGTGCTCGGCGCGCTCCTGGCGGCCCTGCTCACCTGGCTGATGATCAACGGCAAGGGCGAGATGGACGCCGCCTACCTGCGCACCCAGCGCACGGTCGATACCATCGCGCTCGCCGAATCCCGGTTGCAGCACGACGTGCTCCGGGCGCGGACGGGGCTCCTGCGCAACTACGACCCGATCGTGGCCCATCTCGGGGAGATGGAGGCGGCTTTGGCCGAGATGCGCGAGGCGAGCGGGCCGGACGACCGCGAGATGCGCGCCCTCTCCGAGGCGATCGCCCGGGTGGCGCAGAGGGTCGAGCGCTTCAAGACCGGGAACGCCCTCGTGCAGAACTCGATCGCCTACTTCGACTCCCTGAGCGACCGCCTGTCCGACACGGATGTCGATGTCCGGCTCGCCCAGGCGGTCGCAGCCCTGCATGTCCGGATCTCGGAACTGGCCCGGGACGCGAGCCCCGAGCGCGTCGCCGACATCCGCGCCAGGCTCGATGCCCTGGCGGCCGGCGCCCCCGCCGCGGACCGGGCCGCGGATGTCGCCGCCATCGTTCTGCACGGGCGCCAGCTTCTCGACCTGCTGCCGCAGGTCGACGCCGCCACCCGCTCGCTGCCGGCCTCGTCGAGCGAGGCGGCGCGCCACGCCCTCCTCGAAGCCCGCCGCGCCCTGAAGGATCGGCGGCAGGCCCGCGCCGATGGATTCCGCCTCGCGCTCTACGCGGCGGCGCTGATGCTGGCGGCGCTGGTGGTGCGCGTGGGCCTGCTGATGCGGGCGGGGACCATCTCCTTGCGCCAGACGATCGCGTTCCAGTTCGTGGTCGCCCAGGCGGCCAATCGCTTCCTGGCGAGCCAGCCCGACGAGATCTCCGCGTGCATCGGCGAGGTCCTCGCCATGATCGGAGAGGGCCTCGGCGTGGACCACAGCTACGTCCTCATGCTCGACGGGAGCGACGCGGTCTATCTCTGGGGCCGGCCCGGCCGCCCGCCTCCTTGCGGCTGGCCGCACGCGCAGCGCGAGCTGATTCCCGACATCCTCGCCGCACCCGACGACCACCTCTTCGTCGCAACCCCCGCGGGCACCGGCCCGCCGGCCCTGGTGCGAGCCCTGTCGGAGCGCGGCGTCGTCACGTGGACCTGCGCGCGGCTGCGCCGCGGCGAGCGGATCGTCGGCGTGATGTGCTTCGAGCGCGGCAGCCCGCAGCCGGCCTGGCTGCGGCACTCGCGCGGCCTGCTGCAGATCGGGGCCGACAGCTTCGGGGCCGCCCTGGAGCGCCAGCACGTCTGGGCCGAGCGCAGCGAGATCGAGGCCACCTTGCGGCGCGCGCAGCGGCTGGAGACGATCGGGATCTTCGCGAGCGGCGTCGCGCACAACATCAACAACGTGCTCAACGTGATGCTCGGCCATGCCGAGATCGCCGCGGACGCCCTGCCGGCCGATCCGCAACGGGCCGCCAGGCAGATCGACCTGCTGGTCCGGGCAGGCGGCCGGGCGCACGAGATCGCCGGGCAGATCCTCGATTACGGACGACGGGGCGGCGCGTCGCGGGGGACGAGCGTCGTCGATGCGATCGTGGCCGAGACGGTCGCCCAGATCCGCACCTCGACCGCCGATCCGGCCGCGATCCGTCTGACCGGGACCGCGGACGGCGCCATCGTCGAGGGCGAGCCGGCGCAGCTGCAACAAGTGATCCACAACCTGATCCGCAATGCCCTGCAAGCCTCCGATCCGGGCGGGGCGGTCGACGTACAGCTGGAACGCGTCCACGTCCGCGAGCGGCAAACCCTCTCGCACGGCGAGCTGGGACCCGGCGAGTACGTGTGCATTCGCGTGGTCGATACCGGCCGCGGCATGGACGAGGCCACGCTCGCGCGGATCTTCGAACCGTTCTTCACCACCCGTCCGGCCGGGACCGGGCTGGGACTCGCCACCGCGTTCGAGTTCGTCCAGGAACAGGACGGTGCCTTCCACGTGCGCAGCGCCCTGGCGGCGGGCAGCATGTTCGAGGTCTGGTTGCCGGTCTACCTGGAGGCCGGGTGGAACGTCTCGACCGTCGGCGGCACCGTGATGATCGTCGGAGGCGCCCGCTCCACGGTTCAGGAGGACGAGGAGACTCTCGCAGCCCTGGGCTACGAGCCTGTCGGCTACGCGGATCCGGAAGCGGCGCTGGCGGCCTTGCGCGCGGAGCCGGGGCGCTTCGACCTGCTGATCGTCGAGAACCAGCCGCCGGGAGCCTCAGGCCTTGCCTTCGCCCGCCGTGCCGCCCGGATCGCCAATCGTCCCATCGTGCTCTCGTTGTCGGCCGCGGACACGGTGAGGCCGGAGGTCCTCTCGGCGATCCCCATCGTCGACGTCGCACGCCGACCGTGGCGTTCGAACGCGCTCGCGCTCATGCTGCGGAGGCACCTGGGTTCGGACCTGTGGAGCACACCGCGACGCGGGAAGGCCGGGGGTCGAGCGGCAACGCAGGCGCGGAGCCTCCACTGAACGGCCGATATGGGTCGCGGCAGAATTTCGCTCCTTCGTCCGGACGAGGATGCTTCGCCCGCGACCCTGCACCGGTGCACGAGGCCGGCGCCTCACGGCACGACGATTCAGGGCGACGCACCAGCCCCGAGCCGGGATGTTCAGCGCAGCATGCACAGCGGACACATGGCTCTGAGGTCCTGGCCGCCGCTGCCAGAGCCTTTTTCGACGAGGTGGACACGGGTCGGTCGCAGAACGTGGGAAATGGATCGTGTCCCGGGGCGTGGTGTCGCTGAAGCTCGTCCACCACGGAGACCGGCAGGGCCGGACTGGTCAGATTGCCAGGGCGGGCAGACTGACGAGGGCCGCCGATCGGGGCGATGCTTTCCAGGGCCATGGTGCGGCAGCGTTGCACCGTCCATGCGGCGCGGCTCCAGAAAGCTCGGGAAGTCGCTGCCCGTCCTCAGCTTCGGGATGCGCAGTCCGACCAGGCCGGCCCGCATCGGTCATCGGGGGTCTTCCGGGTTCGGGGTTGGTGCTCGCAAGCCCGATCCCAACCCGTCACCGCTGATGGCCACCCCCGCGGGAGAGCCCCACCATTCCAAGGGACAGGGTCCCCGCGCGTTCGGGCCTGATCGTAACCATGGACGCTCATCGAGCGGAAGCAGGTCGCGTCTCGATACTCACCGCCGAGCCTTGGCCAGCGCGCCCTGTTTGCCGCGGCTGGGAGAGCTGTTCGCCGTGCTCGCTGCATCGCGTTCTTCGATGATCCTCAGAGCCTCCATCAGGGCCGACGAACTGGCGCTGCAGACGCACACGGCGCGTGCGATGCCATCGCCGACATTGAGATAGGCGTGCGCCATGGTGCTGTCGATAAATATCGAGTCGCCGGCCTCCAGTTCAACGGGAGCATAAAACTCGGTATGGACCGAAATTTTTCCTTCTAAGACGAGTAAATATTCCTCACCTTCGTGTTTCATCATCGGTCCAAATTCTTCAATAGTCCGGGCATTCATCTCGGCTATGATCGGCGACATCTGCTTGCCAAGGAGATCTGTGTGTTGGTAGAGATAATGGTACGATTTTGTTTGGACATTCTGGCCCTCCCCCCGCCGCGACACGCTGCGACGGTTGAATTGCTTCGCGGGACTGGACGACATTGCGGGGTGAAACAATTCGCTGATATCGATATCCAGTCCGCGGCTGATCTGGAGCAATTTGTCGTATGTCAGTGTCATTTGATGATTCTCAACTTTAGATAACGTCGAGACTGCAACTCCTGTCCGTTCTGACACTTGCTTCAACGTGAGGCCGCGGCCGCGCCGCGCGATTCTCAGGCAGTCGCCAAGGCCGGGCGTCTCGGGGTCGGCAGCGCGAAGTCGGGACATTGAGTGATCCGCTAAAAAATTTGACTCATGCGCTAAAAAATGCTCTGAGTCGAAAACAAGACGCCGGGTCGGCGTTATCGGTACCTGATGGCTCGGCTCTCGCAAGGGGGACAGGCTTGAGGGGCCTGCTCCTCGGGTCGAATGCGCCGATAGGTTGGCTGATGGACCGGAGTTCCCCATGCGGCGCAAGCCACACGTGTCCTCCGTTGCATCCTTGATGCTTGGCTGACGATCGAGCAGCCAGAACAGCGAAGGACGGCTCAGGGATTGAGCCTCCCTCTGCGCGGATTTTCAACGCCTCAGCGAGAATGTCCCATGCCGCCGATCACCCGCCGCACAGTGCTTGCCGTCACTGCGGCGGCCACGATGCCGATCGGCCGGCCGGCCCTCGCGCAGTCCGCGGCGCGGACGCTGCGCTTCGTGCCGCAGAGTGACCTTGCGGCGCTCGATCCGATCTGGACGACAGGCTACGTCGTCAGAAACCACGGCTACATGGTCTTCGACACCCTCTATGCCCTGGATAGCGCGTTCCGTGTTCGGCCGCAGATGGCGGCAGGCCATGAGATGACGAATGACGGCCGCACGTGCACGATCACTCTGCGCGACGGTCTCCGGTTCCACGACGGAACCCCGGTTCTCGCCCGCGACTGTATCGCCTCCATCCGCCGCTGGGCGGCGCGCGACGGCTTCGGACAGACGTTGATGGCGCAAACCGACGAGTTGTCCGCCCTGGACGATCATCGGCTCCGCTTCGTCCTGAAAGCGCCGTTCCCGCTCCTCACACAAGCGCTCGGCAAGCTCTCCAGCCCCGTGCCGTTCATGATGCCCGAGCGGCTGGCAACGACCGACGTGACCAAGCAGATCCGCGAGGCCGTCGGCTCCGGACCGTTTCGGTTCCTGCCCGACGAGTGGCGCCAGGGTGCGGCCGCTGCCTATGCGCGCTTCGACGGCTACGTGCCGCGCGACGAGAAACCGGATGGCATGGCCGGCGGCAAGAAGGTCAACGTCCCGCGCGTCGAGTGGCGCACGATCGCCGACACCTCGACGGCGATGTCGGCCCTGCGCACGGGCGAGGTGGACTGGCTCGAGACCACGAGTCCCGACCTCCTTCCCCTCGCTGCCGGGCAAAAGGGCGTGACGGTCTCGACGCTCGATCCGCTCGGCACATACATGCTGTTGCGCTTCAACTGCCTGCTGCCGCCCTTCGACGACGTGGCCGTACGTCGTGCGGTCCTGCGCGCGGTAAACCAGGAAGATTATCTCGCCGCAATGGCCGGTGATGCGGCGTACTATCGCGAGTGCAAGGCCTTCTTTCCCTGCGGAACCCCGCTCTCCACGGGGGCCGGCGGCGAGTTCATGGACGGCCGGATCGACGCCGCGCGCGAGATGCTCAAGGCCAGTTCCTACGACGGACGCAAGGTCGTCGTCATCGCGTCGGCCGATCAACCCTTGCTCGCATCCGTCGGCGAGGTCACGGCCGACCTGCTTCGCAAACTCGGGATGCAGGTCGACCTCGTGACGACGGATTGGGGAACGCTGCTGGTGCGGCGCGCCTCGCAGAAGCCCGTCGGGGAAGGTGGCTGGAACATCTTCCATACCTTCGCGGTCGCTCCCGAATTCATGAGTCCCGCCTCGCATCTGGGGTTGCGCGGCACCGGTCGCGCGGGCTGGCCGGGATGGTTCTCCGATCCGAGAATGGAGGCGTTGCGCACGGATTGGTTCGCTGCCGCTGACGACGCTGCCGAGCGCAAAATCGCCATGGCGATGGAGCGCGAGGCGTTCGAGCAGGCGCCCTACGTTCCGCTCGGACAAGTGCGTCAGCCGACCGTGTACCGCGACGTGGTCAGCGGCATCGTTCCAGCGAGCGCGCCGTTGTTTTGGAACCTGACTAAATAAAATATGCGCGCATCGCGCGCATAAAGTGATTATATTGACCCGCAAATCGAAACAACACCAAAAATAGATCGGTTTTTCGCCGTGCGCACAGTCACGCGGATGACCCATCATGTCGTCACGATGTGTCGCGGCGAAGTCGTTGACCGATCGGCGCTCGCCCCGCGATCGACTGCACCCCCTGTGGCGCTGCGCGGCGACGTGCCGAGCCCGGTCACCCCTCTGCGGGGATGCCGCTTCCACACCCGCTGCCCTCACGGCGTCGAGCGCTGCAAGCTCGAGGAGCCGTGCCTCGATCCGGTCGGTGGGGATCACCCGGCGGCGCGCCATCTCCCGCCACGGGGCGGCGACCACGGACCGGGGCCGCCCTCCTCTCGATGGTTCACCTTGCGGCACGAACGGAGCGATCTGTGCGCGATGTCCTAGTTCTCGGGGCCGGCATGGCCGGCGTGGGGGCGGCCCTCCACCTTCAGTCGCGCGGCTGGACCGTCGCGCTCATCGACAGGTCGGTGCCGGGCTCGGAGACGAGTTACGGAAATGCCGGCATCATCCAGGGCGAGGCGGTCGAGCCCTACGCCATGCCGCGGGACATCGCGACCCTGTTGGCGATCGCGCTCGGCCGCAGCAACGACGTGCACTACGAGATCCGTGCGCTCCCGCACCACGTCGGACCTCTGCTGCGGTACTGGTGGCATTCCTCGCCCCGACGTCACCGGCGTGCTTCGCACGTCTATGCAGGCCTCATCGCGCACGCGACCGCGGAGCACGACGCGTTGATCGGCGAGGCCGGTGCCGCGGACCTGGTCGACCGGGGCGGGTTCCGCATCCTGTACCGCACGTCGCGCGCGATGGATGCGGCGGCGGCGGCCGCCGAACGGGTGCGAGCGCGCTACGGCGTCCGCTCGCAGCCGCTCTCGGCAGCAACCCTGGGCGCGCTGGAGCCCGCGCTGAAGGTCACCGGCGAGGGCGCCATCCATCAGCTGGACGCCTGGTCGGTTCGCGATCCGGGCCGCCTCGTCGCCGCCTATGCCGGCCTGTTCAGGAGACGCGGCGGCAGCGTCCTGCGGGGCGAGGCAGAGACCCTGACGCAGACCGCCGCCGGCTGGAGCGTGCGGAGTGCGGACGGACCGGTCGAGGCGTCGGCCGCAGTCGTCGCGCTCGGCCCCTGGTCTCCCGAGTTGCTGCGCCGCTTCGGCTACGCGTTCCCGATGGTCCGGAAGCGGGGCTACCATCGGCATTGGCGCGCGCAATGCAAGCTCAACCTTCCCTTGATGGACGCTGCGAACGGCTACGTCATGTCCCCGATGATCCAGGGCATGCGGATCACGACCGGTGCGGAGTTCGCCGCGCCGGATGCGGGGGGGAGGCCGGTCCAACTTCTGCGCGCCGAGGCAGCGGCGAGGGAACTCGTCGATCTCGGCGCTCCGCGCGAGAACACGCCCTGGATCGGCACGCGGCCGTGCATGCCGGACATGCTGCCGATCGTGGGCGAGGCGCCCCGCCATCGAGGCTTATGGCTGCATTTCGGCCACGGGCATCAAGGCTTCACCCTCGGGCCCACCTCCGGGCGCATGCTGGCCGACATGATGTCCGGGACGACGCCGTTCGTATCCCCCCTCCCCCTCAGACCTGGCCGGTACTGACGCCCGCCGCCCCGCCTCCTGCGGGAACGACAGCGTCGCCGAGCAGCCGGAGCGCCTCGTCGCGGTCGAGGCGCCCCGTCTCCGAGATCAGGACGAGACGGGCGCAGACCTCCTCTCGGGCCGCGACAGGGCTCGAGATGACCGTGGCGCGCGCGCCGACCAGCTGGAACAGCATCGGCCTGTGAGGCGCATGGTCGAACGTCACGAAACCCTTGGCCCGCAGAAGGCCGGGCTTGAGGCGCCCGATGGCAGCCTGGAAGCGCGCGAGCGACAGCGGCCGGCGTGCCGTCCAGCTCAAGGCCTCGAAGCGCTCCGCCACCGGCAGCCTGCGCTGTCCGCTTGGCATGGCGGTCGCGTGCTCGCCGCGATGGAACAGGAGATCGAGGGGCACCGCGCCCTGAACGGCGTCGAAGGTCAAAAGCTGCGGCTTCCACCGCGCCACCAGCGCACGAATGCTGGCGAGCTCCGCCTCATCGACGAGGTCGGTCTTCGCGACGACGACGAAATCCGCCGCGGCGAGCTGCGAGCGCCACAGGGCATCGTCGGCAAGGTCGGGGCGGTCGGCCAGGTGGCGGGCATCGATCACGCTGACGACGGTATCGAGCGGGGTTGCGGCGTAGATGACCGGATCGAGGAGATTTCGGACGATCTCGGCCGGATCCGAGGCGCCGCTGGTCTCGATCACGATGGCGTCCGGAGCGGGGGCCTGCCGCATCAATCCGGCGAGGGTGCGCATCAGATCCCCTTGCAGGCTGCAGCAGATGCAGCCGTTCTTGAGGCTGATGACCGTGCCGGTCGACTGGGCGATCAGGGCCGCATCGATGTCGATCGCACCGAAATCGTTGACCACCGCCGCGATCCGCCTGCCCTCCGCATGCGAGAGGAGATGGCTGACGAGCGTGGTCTTCCCCGCTCCCAGGAACCCGGCAACCAGCAGGATGGGAACGGTCATGCGGACGGGGTTCTGCGAACGGGCCGGCCCGGCCGCGCGTCGAGCACGAGGTCACCATCCGCGATCACGGGCTCACCCCCGACCAGGAGGTGGCGCACCCCTTCGGACGCGCGGTTGGAATGACGGAAATCGGCCCTGTCGGTCAGGGTGTCGAGATCGAAGCAGACGATGTCGGCGTCACACCCGGCCTGGAGTCGTCCCTTCCTGCGCAGCGCGGGCGTGCTCGCCTCCATGATCCGGGCCGGGATGAGGGCGCATTTCGCCAAGCCTTCTGCCAGCGGGACGGCGTTCCGCTCCCGGACCCACTCGCGCAGGAAGCGCGTGAAGGTGCCGCTCGACCGCGGATGCGAGACGGCGTCCTCCGGCAGCGGCCAAGCGTTCCCGAGATACGTCGATCCGTCGGGCAGCAGCCACGGGACGGCGTCCGACGCGATGGCGCCGCCGGGAAACAGGACGGAGACGTCGAGGAGATCGCGGTGGCGCTCATCGGCCGCGACGTCGAGGAAATGCCAAAGGACCAGCGCGCCCGGATCGTCGGCCTGGGCAGCGAGGACGTCGTCGCGATCGGTGAACCGACGCCCCGAGGCGAGGCTCTGAATGGAGTCGTAGCCTCCGCCGGTGCGCTCCGGGAATGCGGGGTCGGCGAAGAACACCGCCCCGACCACCGTCGATCCCGTCCCGTACGGGTAGGCTTCGACCGTGACCTTGAGGCCCTGCCCTTGGGCCGTGCGGACGAGTTCGGCCGCACGCTCGACGTCCTGCAGGCTCGTCGAGTTGAAGTGGCAGATGTGCATGTGGGCGCCGGTCGACCCCGCGAGACCGATGAGCCGGGTATAGGCCTCGACTGAGCTCAGCGGGTCGACATTGGACATGTACGCGATGTGGGTGAAGGTGGGCGTGCCCGCCGCCGCCGCGAGGCTGCAGAGCGCGGAAATCTCCTTCACGCCAGCGCCGGGCGCGTAGGCGTTCGGGAAGCCGATTCCGAGGCCGCCCTGCTCGAGCCCGACGCGGACCCGCTCGACGATGTCGTCGGCCTCGGCCGGACTCGCGACCTCGTCCGCCCAGCGCCTGTCCTGCATCGCCCGGCCCATGCCGGCGATGCTCGACTCCGTCTGCTGCGCCGTTTTGGCGGCGATGCGGGCGAACACCCATCCGGTCGAGGCGCCGTAGTTGAGCACGCGCCCCGCCAGGGCCTGCTCGTCGTACCAGCGCGCGACAGGCCAGACCCCGAGTTCGAGTTCGAGCGCCGTCGTCACGCCGTCAAACGCCTGCATCCTGTCGGACGGGACGCATTGCCCGTGGGCGTGCAGGTCGATGAATCCAGGCGCGACCACGAGCCCGTCGACCGGCAGCGTCCGACGGGCGGGCCCGAGCGCGCTCCCGATCGCGACGATCCGGCCGCCGGCGACGGCGAGATCCGCGATCCCATCGAAGCCGCTCTCCGGATCCACGATCCGGCCACCGCTCAGAACAAGGTCATGCATGCGCTCGCGCCTCGCGAATGCGGATGAGGTCGGCCCGGCCTCCGCGCCGACGGTGAAGCAGGACATCTGTATCGCCGCCCGGAAGCCTCGTCACCGTCGAGGCCTGGCAGCTCCCGGCCCGTCACCTCGCCTTCGCCGTGCCGGCGACCAGTGGGCAGTCGCTCGCACTGAGCGGCAGGAACGTGTCGCCCGCCGGGACGACGGCGTCGATCTTGTAGTAGTCCCAGGGCGCCTTGGACTCCGCCTTGGACTTCACCGAGACGAGCAGGAAGTCGTGCGCGAGCTTGCCGTCCTGGCGCAGGCGCGCGTTCCGGGCGAACATGTCGTTCACCGGCGTCGCGCGCATCCACCCGACCACCGTCTCCGTGGCATCGCTCCTGGTGGCGATCACCGCGTTGAGGTAATGCGTGACGGCCGAGTACATGCCGGCCTGCGACTCGGTGGGCATGGCCTTGAAGCGATCGAAGAACCGATGCGCGAAGGCGCGTGTCTCGTCGTTCAGGTCCCAGTACCAGGCGGTGGTCGCTGTGAGGCCCTGCATGACGTCGAGGCCCGCCGCGTGCACGTCCGCGATCGACAGCAGCGTCGCGATCGGCTTCTGACTGCCGTCCTGCATGCCGAATTCCTGCCATTGCTTCATCGAGTTGACGAGCTGCGAGCCGGCATTGGCGAACGCGACGAACTTCGCCTGCGAACTTTTCGCCTGCAGCAAATATGAGCTGTAATCAAGTTCGCTCATAGGGTGGAGAAGCTCCCCGAGCGTCTTGCCGCCGTTTTCCGCGACAAGGGTCTTGGCGACCTTCACCATGTTCTTTCCGAACTCGAAATCGGCGCCGACGAAGTACCATGTGTCATTCGACCCCTTGGTGAGCGTCTTGGTTGGACCCGAGACCAGCGCGTAGGCGTCGTGCACCCATGAGAACCCGGTGCCCGCACACTGCCTGCCCGTCAGCTCGGTGGTGCCGACGATGCCGTAGAGGGCGACCTTGTTCCTGTCCCTGATCAACGATTGGACCGCCAGCGCCACGGATGAATTCGAGACGTCGACGACGGCGTCGATCTTCTCGACGTCGAGCCAGCGCTTGACGATCGCCGAGCCGACATCCGGCTTGTTCTGGTGATCAGCGGTCAGCATCTCGACCTTGATGTCGCCGAGCCGGGACTTGAGATCCTCGATCGCCATCTTCGCCGCCAGGACCGCACCGGGACCTGTCAATGATGAGTAGGGGCCGGACTGATCGTTGATCACGCCGAGCTTGACGACGCCGTCCGAGATCTGGGCACTGGCCGGAAGCGCGGTCAGCGCCGCAGCGATCGCGATGCAGGTGCGGATGACGAATTTCATGGGGGCCTCCGGCGGGTCCGTCGTTCGGGTCAGGATGCGAGCGAAAGGCGGCGGGCGGCTTCGGCTATGCGGTCCTCGATGTGCTGCAACGAGGGCTCGAGCGCGGCACGCGCTCGCGCCACCCGCTCGGGTCCGGCCTTGTCGGGCGATCCGCTGTCGAGCGGCGGCTGCGGGTCATATTCAAGCCCCAGCTGGATCATGCGGGCGGCCTCCTCGCCCGCCAGCTCGCTGGCCAGGGAGAATGCGAAGTCGATCCCGGAGGTCACGCCACCGCCGGAGATACGATTGCGGTCGCGCACGACCCGCGCTGCCACCGGCTCGGCACCAAATTGCGTCAAGTAGTGACGCCACGTCCAGTGGCAGGCTGACTTGTACCCGGCAATGAGGCCCGCCGCGCCGAGCAGCAGGGAGCCGTTACAGACCGACGTGACGTAGCGCGCGCCAGCGCCCTGCAGGCGCAAGAAATCCATCGTGTCCGTGTCATTCAGCTGGTCTACGACACCGAACCCGCCCGGCGCGCATAGGACATCGAGCTGCGGGCAATCCTTGAAGGTCATCGTCGGATTGATTGTGAAGCCGACGTCGGTTTCGATCGGTTCGATCACCCTCCAGACGAGATGCACCTTGGCGCCTGGCACGCGGCTCAAGACCTGCGCGGGACCGGTGAGATCGAGCTGAGTGACCTTCGGGAAAATCAAAAAGCCGATGTTGATCGCCGTCATGGAAGATCCCCGTTTTTTAAAATCCTCGATACTTCTGCAAGTGGCGTAAATGACAAAAGCAGGCTAAATTCCGCCAATGACGCAACCGCTCACCGTCGCGATCCTGATTTTTCCACGCTGCCAAGTGCTCGACGTCACCGGACCGGCCATGGTGTTCGAGGCCGGCAACGATGCGGTGCAGGAGCCGCGCTACAAGGTCTGCATTCTGTCCGCGGCGGGCGGCACGGTGCAGACGAGCAGCGCGATATCCCTCGTCACCGAGTCGATTGATGAGGTGCCCCCGGCTGCCGTCGACACGCTGCTCATCGCCGGCGGCGACGAGGTCGGCTTGAACGGCTTGGTTGCGGACGAGGCGGTGAGGCGCTGGGTGATCGCGGCGAGCGGACGGGCGCGCCGCTACGGTTCCGTGTGCAGCGGGACGTTTGCCCTCGCACAGTTCGGTCTCGTTGGCGGAAAACGTGTCGCGACGCACTGGTCGGCCTGTACTCGGCTCGCCGAACAATGGCCGGACGTCGAGGTCGACAGGAACGCGCTGTTCGTGAACGATGGAGCGCTGTGGACGTCAGCAGGCGTCACAACAGGCATCGACATGAGTCTGGAGATGGTGGCGGCTGACCTCGGGAACACCGTGGCCCATGCCATTGCCAAGCGCCTCGTGCTGTATGCGCGCCGGCCTGGTTTCCAATCTCAGTTCAGCCCAGTGCTGGAAGCACAATCCTACGCCGACGCACCCTTCGCCTCACTCATCGACTGGATGCGAGAGAATCTTGCGCGGGATTTGAGCATAGAACGTCTTGCCGCGAAAGCCACGATGTCGGAGCGAACCTTCCTTAGGAAGTTCACACAGAGCACGGGCGAGACTCCCGCGCATTTCGTTGAGACCTTGAGACTTGATCGAGCACGCACCCTGCTGGGCACGGAGATGCTGCTGAAGGACATCGCAGCGCGGACAGGCTACTCGACCGGTGGGCAGTTGTCGAAGGCGTTTGTGCGTCGCTTCGGCATGACGCCGATGCTATTCAAGGAGCTCCACTGCCGCGGCCAGCCGACATAGGCGAGATGCTTGATCCCGCAATGTGGTGATACGGTTGATCACCAGCTTCACGCCGCGCAGGCCGCGGCGCGCCCGCTTGCACAGGAGCGTGGTCCAGAAGGTCCCGGCGACCCGACACTTGCGCTGCGTTGCGCCATCATGGACGCCTTGGCTGTCTTGTTGGACTCCGAACGCCGAACCCACGAACGATCCCGGCTCACCTCCCGAGGCTTCGTGCCTGGCCGCCTGGACGACAGCAGCGATGCGCTTTGACGATCTGCCGCCACGCCGGCCGAACCGAAGCATCGAAGCCCGGGTCGGTGAGAGATCGAGAGGAGATCGAGACCCAGGAGGGACTTCCAGTCGATGCGGCCGCGAGCCACGGTGGCGGTCTGGCCGGGAGCCTCGGGGGATGAGCTTGGCTGCAGCGACATGCGCGCCGCCGCCAGCATCGGAATGCGCGGCCACATCAACGAACCCGCCAGACAGCAAGGATGCGCCGGCAGGTTCCAATCCGGCGCATTCCCCAGCACAGACCCGCGTTCAACTCCGGATGTCGGACTGGCTTCCCGGGACGTTCGCTGCCGCGTAACCAGACCCTCCGGTTCCGGGGACGGCGCCCTGACGCCGCCCCTTCTCGCAGGTCGGTTCAGGCAGCCTCGACCCGCTCCGGCACCGGAATGCCGAGCGTCTCCCGGTAGAAGGCGTCGATATCGGGCTCGAAGTCACGGATGACGGGGTACCACGGCGTCGGTGCCTCGACATCGTGCAGGGTGCCGCATTCGGAACAGTAATACTCTCGCAGGACCTGCCAGGACGAGGTCGGCGCCATCAGGCGCGGATAGATCTCCTCCATTTTCTCGGGTGTATCGCGGATATGGACGCGCGCGTGAAGCTTCCAGTTCTCTCGCCAGCCGCAGAAATCGTGGCCGCATTCGCAGCGCACCGTCCATTGCTTGGACGTCTTGAGCTGGACGATGTAGAGCTTCGGTCCGAGCGGCAGGATGATCTTGTCCTCCCAAGGAACTCGTTCCTGCAACAACTCGACATAGGTCGCGAAGCGCTCGGGATCCTTGGGCGTGGAAAGCATCTGGTGGAGGGTGTCGGCGTCGATCTTGCCATCGATGAGATCGGCGATCTTGGCACGCGTGTAGGCCATCGGAGATTTCCTCGAATAGGATGGATTGTCTTCGCTGGATGGCGAGCGGACAGTCGCCCGCTCGACGGCATCACTCCTCGACAAATTGCACGATCTTGACATCAGGCAATTCTGAAATATCCATCGAGTACTTCGATCCGTAATGTGGAATGCCGATCTCTTCCTCTGTGAGGATCCAATCTTCCGGCAAATCCCAGAATTTTTTGAAATCTGCGAGGAAGCGCGGACCGAGCTTGAAGGAGGCTGCGAACATCTGCTTGACGTGATCGCCGGCCTCCTTGGCGAGGATCTTCTCCCGCTCGGTCTTCATCCAGTCCTGGGTCGGGACGGACTGGGCGATCCGCTCCTCGCGGATCGCCTTGCGCCGCTCCGTTGTCGCCGCGGCGTCGACCGCGTAGAGGCCGTCGTTCTCGTTCACGACGATCACGCCGTAGACCCGAGCGGCGAACCGCTCCAGCAGGTAGCCGCCGTTGATGTCGTCGGCCACGCTCTGCGGCTCGCGGTCGAGCGGGTCGCCGAAGCCCGGGCCGCCGCGCATGTAGTTGAGGTAGAGGTCGTAGTCGGCGAACATCTCCTCGGTGGTGATCGCCTGCTTGTCGCGCTTGATCCGTGCCCCGTCGAGCATTCCGTCCCAGACCGGGTTCTCGGGGTCGGTGTCGCCGCCGAACGGCAGCGGCTTGCCCTCGGCGATCAACTGCTTCAGGCCGGTCTCGTGCGCGGCGAAGCGGTAGCCCGAGGCGGCCGGGTAACCGCCCATCAGGCCCCAGTCGGAGCTGATGTGGCCGTTGCCCATGAAGAACATCGTCCAGTCCTTGGCATTCCAGACCAGACGCAGGCTCTCGAAGCCGCAGCCGCCGCGATACTTGCCGGCACCGCCCGACGAGGCCTTGATCTGCCGTCCGAGATAGATCAGCGGCTCGGCGAGCTCCCAGATCTCCATGTCGCCCATGTCGCCTTCCGGGTTCCAGATGGCGGCGGCGTGCGACAGGCCGTCGGCGATCGCGCCGGCGCCCACGCCGTTGGCGGCGCATTCGAACGAGTTGACGGCGTGGATCTCGTCGTACTGGTTGAAGCCGCCGCCCTGGAGCCAGTTCGAGGTATTGGCGTTGCCGGCATTCACCTCCTCCAGGTAGCCGCGCCCGAAATACGACCGCGACAGCCCGCGCCACAACGCCGTCCACGAGCTGACCAGGAAGTGCCAGCTATAGGCGAAGGCGACGCGGCGATCGTCCGGGTTCATCCAGGTGCCCTTGGGCAGCCGGAACTCGGTGCCGTAGGCGGCGCCGTCGTTGATCATCTCGGACGGGATCAGCGTCTGGGTCATCATCACCCAGATGCCGCTGGTGAAGCTCACCGCGTGGGCGTTGTAGGTGTGCCAGCCCCAGCGCGACGACCCCTCGAAGTCGAGCCGCCACGTGCCGTCCGCCCGGATCGTCATCTCGGACGGCGTGTGCATGATGGTGTCGACCTTGGCGAAGTCGGACGGCACCCGCACGTCCTCGTGCGCATAGGGCACGTCGACGAAGCCGACCTGCCGGTAGATGCCGGGGATCGTCATCGCCTTGATGCGGTTCTGCAGGCCGAGGCGACCGTGCTCGACCGCCTCGTAGGCGAATTGCCAACAGGGCTCGATGCCTTCCTCGGCGATCACCTCCTCGACGAGCTTGCGGATCATGTGGCAGCCGGCGATGCGGGTGCGCTCGTCCAGCATCCAGAACCGGGTGGTGCGGACCATCCGCTGGCTCTCGTGCAGCCAGTCGCGGAACAGAGTGTCGTTCTGCCCGACCTTGCGGCAGGTGATCGAATAGCCGTCACCGAAGCGCTGGACCTGGCCGGTGCACATCGAGCCGGGGCCGACCGCGCCGGTATCGATGACGTGGGTCACGCCACCGACCCAGCCGACCAGCTCGCCTTCATGAAAGATCGGCACGATGGTGTGGATGTCACAGGGGTGGACGTTCCCGAGCAGCGAGTCGTTGTTGCAGAAGATGTCCTTGTCGCGCACTCCCGGGTTCGACTCCCAGTCGTTCTCGATCATGTACTTGATCGCGGCGCCCATCGTGCCGACATGGATGATGATGCCGGTCGAGGTCAGGATCGAATCACCGGCCGCATTGTAGAGGGTGAAGCAGAGTTCGCCCTCCTGCTCGACGATCGGCGAGGCGGCGATCTTCTTGGCCGTCTCACGGGCATCGACGACGCCGGCGCGCAGACGCGAGAACAGCTTGTTGTAGAGGATGGGGTTGCTGTCGCGCAGCGCCATCGTCTCGAGGCCGGCGTAGCGCTTGGTGCGCTTCGTCGCCTCCATGAGCCGGTCGCGATGCTCCTTCAGCGTCTCGCCGCCGCGCACGATCCCGCGGGTCGCGTCCGCCAGGGTCTGGCTGTTGACGTTCACGTTCATGATCGGATGTCCTCGGAAAGGGAACGGAGCGGCGGCGCTCAGACTTCCTTGAGGTGGAAGAGGCGGTGGCCGTCGAGGAAGGTCTCGAAGCCGTCGGGAACCACGAAGGTGGTGGCATCCGACTCGATGATGGCCGGTCCCCTGACGCGGTTGCCCGGCCGCAGAGCCTCCATCCGGTAGAGCTGCGCGTCGACCCAGCGCTTCTTGCGGTAGAACCTGCGTTGGCCGAGCAAGGCCTCCTGCGGCGGCGTCTCGCCCTCGAGCTCTTCCTTCGGGATCTTCGGCTTCGGGATCGGCACCATGCCGCGCATGATCGCCCCGGTGACCGAATAGCCGAGTTCCGGCGAGCGGGCCGAAGCGGCGTAGACCCGGCCGTAGGTGGCGTTGAAGGCCTCGACGAGCGTGTCCCAGTCCCCGGCGGTGTGAGCGGCCGGGATCGGAGACTCGATCTCGAGGTCGTTGAGCTGACCGCGGTACTGCATGCGGTAACCCGGCTGGAGCGCGACCTGGGACGCGTCGTAGCCGTTGAGCTTGAACTCTTCGAGGACGTTGCGGGTCAGTTCCTCCCAGGCGCCCTGGAGCGTGCGGGCGGCGGCCTCGCCCTGCGCGGCGGACGCGTCGGGCGCGAGGTTGATGTCGAGGGACTTGTCGTAGCGGTACTCGAAATCCGCCGCCGCGCAGCCGAAGGCCGAGAAGCCGGCGGTCCAGGCCGGCACGATCACGTCCTCGAAGCCGAGGCCCTCGGTGTAGCCGTAGGTGTGGACCGGGCCGGCGCCGCCATAGGAGAAGCAGACGAAGCTCGCGGGCGAGTAGCCTTTTCCTGAGATCATCGCGCGCAGGTAGTCGCGCAGGTCCGAGTCCAGGAGTTCGATGACGCCCGCGGCCGCGTCCTCGACCGAGAGCCCGAGCGGATCGGCGATCTGCGCCTTGATCGCGTCGACCGAAAGCTGCCGGTCGAGCTTGATCGCGCCGCCGAGGAAGTTGTCGGGGTTCAGGTAGCCGAGCACCATGTGGCAGTCGGACACCGTCACCGTCTCGATGCCGCTCTCCTTCCAGCAGACCCCGACGCGGTAGCCGGCCGAGTCGGGCCCGAGCTTGATCGCCCGGGTGTAGGGATCGAGACGGATGAACGAGCCGGCCCCGGCCCCGACCGAGTCCATCGCCACGAGCGGCAGCGACAGCACGAGGCGGGCCATGTCGGGGTCGTTCTTGATGGTCAACTCACCCTGAGTGATGAGCGCCACGTCGAACGAGGTCCCGCCGATGTCGGAGCAGGCGATGTTGTGATAGCCGAGCACCTCGCCGAGATACTTGGCGCCGATCACGCCGCCGATCGGCCCGGAGACGATGGTACGGGCGAGTTCCTTGGCCTTCCAGGAGATCGTGCCGCCATGGGTGGCCATCACCCGGAAGTCGAACTTGGTGCCGTGCTCCTTGAAGGCGTCGGAGATCGTCTTCAGCGTCTGGCGCGACGGCTCGGCGGCGTAGGCCTCCAGGATGGTGGTGTTGGTGCGGTGGGTTTCCTTGCGCACCGGGTAGTAGTCGGCCGAGGCGAAGACCGGAATCGCCTTGCCGCTCTTGCCGATCTCGTCCAGCACGACGTCGCGCACTCGGCGTTCATGGGCCGGGTTCTTGTACGAGTGCAGCAGGCTGATGACGATACCCTCGACATCGGCGGCGATCAGGTCACGCGCCGCGTCACGCGCGCTCTCCTCCCGCAACGGGATGACGACGCTTCCGAACATGTCGATGCGTTCGATCACCCCGCGCGTGAGGTTGCGCGGCACCAGCGGCGGGTCGTAGCGGTGGGTGTTGAGGTGGATGCGGTCCTCGTAGGCGTATCCGAGATAGCATTGGATCGCCCGCCCCATGCGGTGGAAGTCCTCCATGCCGCGGTTGACGATGAGGCCGCAGCGCAGTCCCTTGCGCTGCACCACGCGGTTGAGCATCGCCGTGCCGGAATAGACGCCGGTCTGGAGATGCTGGAGCGCCTCGTCGAGCGAGAGGCCCCAGGCGCCGAGCCCGTCCTGGCTCGACGCGATGAGGCCGAGCGCCTCGTTCTGCGGGGTGGATTGCGCCTTGCCGACGACGAAATCGCCGTCCGCGTCGACGAAGAAGGTGTCGGTCATGGTGCCGCCGGCATCGATGCCGAGGACCTGGACGCTCCTTACGTTTCGGGCCTGGACGTTCACGGATTTCTCCCTGTGCGCCGAAGACTTCTTGCGAGCTTCGCGTCGAGGGAGGCGCACAGGCCGTGCCAGATCTACACAAAATCTGCGCTATTTTGCATATCAACGATTTACCGCAGGTGCGAGTACACTATATTGCAGGTGCGCACGTCCGGATTTCGGACGATCCGTCCGACGGCCCGTCGGACGAACGCGTCAGGGTCGGCCGTTCGAACGGACCCCGAACTCGGCAAGACGCAGGTAGAGCGTGGATCGTGCGATCCCGAGTTGCCGGGCGGTCTTGGTCACGTTCCCGCCGCAGGCCTCGAGCTTGGCCATGATGGCGTCTCGCTCGGCGGCCTTCAGATCCGCCGCCGGCTGAATGGTCCGGGACGAGGCTCCGCCCGGGACCACGGCGGCGGGAAGGTCGCCCTCGGTGAGTTCGTCGTCCCGGACGGCCATCGCCACCATCGCCTCGACGACGTTGCGCAGCTCTCGCACGTTGCCCGGCCAGTGATGGGCCGCGAGGGCTGCCTCGACGCCCGCCGTGAAGCGGGGCGGCGCGCTCCGTCCGAAACGAAGGGCTGCGCTCCGGGCGAAGTGATGCGCGAGCTGAAGCACGTCGGCGCCGCGCTCGCGCAGGGCCGGGACCCGCAGGCGAACCGCCGCGATCCGATAGTAGAGGTCTCGCCGGAACCGCTTGGCGTCGATCTCGGCCTCCAGATCCCGGTTGGTCATGGACACGAGCCGGACGTCGACGGGATGCCCGTCATGGCCGCCGACACGATAGACGACGCCGTCTTCGAGGACGCGCAGCAGATAGGCCTGGAGATCGAGCGGCATCTCGCCGATCTCGTCGAGGCACAGGACGCCGCCATCCGCCTGTTCGATCCGGCCCTGGCGCCCCTTCTCGTCGGCCCCGGTGAAGGCCCCCTTGACGTATCCGAACAGCTCGCTCGCCACGAGGTCACGGGCCATGCCGCCGCAATTCAGGGGAATGAAGGCCCCCTCCGGCCGCTGCGCCTGCTTGATCGCCCGAGCGAACAGTTCCTTGCCGACCCCGGTTTCGCCTTCGATCAGAACGGGCAAGGGCAGAGCGGCGAGCCGGCGGGCCCGCTCCTTGACGGCACACATCGCCGGGCTGTCACCGATGATGTCGTCGAACGTGACGCGCCGCTCTCCCGGCGCGGCCTTGTTGACGGCGGATCGAGCCGGGGGCTCGGCCGCCTTGATACGGGGCGGATGATGGACGATCACGCAGCCGATCGCCTCTCCCTCATGCCGAACCACCTCGATGCTGGCTTGTGGGAAGCGACGGCGGCAGGTCTCTGCCCACGTCTCCGGCTCGGAAGCACCGATGAGCGGCCGCGTTTCCTTTTCCAGTTCGCCATGCGAGGCGCAGTCCACGCGGCGCCGAAATTCGTCGGTGGCGTGAATCAGGTTTCCTCGGCGATCGAGGACGAGGATCGCGTTGTTGAGCCAGACCGATCGCTTCGACAGGAAATGCTGCAGCAGCAGAGCATGCTCCGCCTCCGCCTGTTGGCCGAGCGAGACCTCGATCTCCCGCGCCAGTGCGGCGGCCAACGCCAAGCTCTGCGGATGGAACCGGTCGACTGGTCCGGAGATGTCGACGACGCCGAGCAGCGTCTTGTCGCCGGGATGATGAACCGGGACAGCGGCGCAACTCCAGCGTTGCACATCCTGGCAGAAATGCTCGGCCCCATTGATGCAGATCGGGCGGCCGATCATCAAAGCGGTGCCGATGGCGTTGGTGCCGATCAGATCCTCGCTCCAGCGCCCGCCTTCTTCGAGATGATTGCGGCGTCCCTCTTCGACGACACGTCTGTCGCCGGCCGCCTCGACGATGGAGCCGCAGCTGTCGGTCAGGAGCATCATCGAGGCCGACCCGGAGAGAAGCTTAACGGAGCGCTGAAGCGCCGGCCTCGCGCCGCAAAGCAGCAATCGGTTCTGAGACTTCAGCTTGAAGAGTTCCGGCTCGCCGAGCAGAGGCGCCTCTGGCAAGCGGTGCCATAAGCCTCGCGCGCGACATCGCTCCCAGGATTGCGAGATCGCCTGCTTGGGTCCCGGCAACAGGCGCCCGTCGGCGAGAAAGGTTTCCCAAGCCGAGCGGATTGCGCGCTGATCGTGCATAGGCATGCCTTTGCGGCCGCTTCGACCCTAGCTCTGGGAGACTGCGGCAACAAGCCGGTTTCCACCAGTCGATGGAGTGGGCGCCGAACACAGGACACGACATCGGCGGCGGCAAGACGCACAACGGCAGGCAGAAAGCGCCTCCGCACCGTCGATGTGGCCGCTTCAGCGCCACTCGCTCCTTTGCCGTCCTATCCCGTTGAGCTCCAAACAGATTTGTCGGAACGATGTTGTCGCGGTGATCTGGACGACGTCTCGGTCAATCGCGTGACGACGGCCGGCGACAAGTTCGGCGCATCCCTGCCCAGGAGCGCGACGAGCGCTTCCTCGAAGCCGCCGGTCGAGATCCCGCGCTGGTACAAGACCGGCGGCAACGCCTCCAGGCTGCGGGTGCGGCGGGCCCACCGAGGCCGCAAGGTCGAGGAAACGCGATCCTCGACAGGCTCGTGGCCGACGAGCCGATCTTCTCCGCCAGCGATGCACGGCGCCTGATCGCCCTCATTCTGCCGGGACAGCGGCGACTGCGCCGTGGTCAGCGCCTCTCCCGCCCGAAATGCCGCGGCTCGACGAGGGTCACGAAGGAACGGAGGTGGCGCAGATCGCTGCTGTTCCTCGTCCGGGGCCGGGCACCGCGAGCGAAACGTCTCGCGGGACAGGCTCCTGATACAGGCCGGAACTGGGGGTATGACGGGATCCCGTTCGATCCGCGTCCGGGAGCGATGATCGTCGAAAGTCACGACCCGATCGGAGCCGGGGAACGCGCGGATGCCAGGCCTGGGCCGCACCACCGGTCCGGGCGGGCGCAGCCCCGTCAGGCCAGCCGTCCGGCCGCCTCCTCGAGCAGCGACCAAGCCTCCTCGCCGTAGCGCCGCTTCCACTCCGCGTAGTAGCCCGCCTTGCGCAGTGCCTCGCGAAACGGCTCCGGCTCCACGGTGTTGACGGCGAGCCCCCTGCCCTTCAGCGTCTCCTCGAGCCGGTGGTTCTCCGCGGTCACCGCCGCGCGCTGCCGGGGTGCGATCTCGTTGAAGCCGCGCGACACGATCGCCTTGACGTCGTCCGGCACGCCGCGCCACGTGCGCGCTCCGGTCACGATCCACGACCCGTCCCAGACGTGGTTGGTGAGCGAGCAGAACTTCTGGACCTCGTAGAACTTCGCGGTCTCGGCGACGACGAGCGGATTCTCCTGCCCGTCGACGATGCGCGTCTGCAGCGCCGTATACACCTCCGCGAGGTTGATGCTCGCGGGCGAGGCGCCGAGCGCCTTGAACAGGGAGACGTAGACCTGGCTGACCGGCACGCGGATCTTGAAGTTCGCGAGATCGGCCGGAGTGTTGACCGGTCCCTTGCCGGAGGTGACCTGGCGGAAGCCGTTGTTCCAGATCGTCTCGAAGGCGTGCAGGCCGACCTTGTCGAAGCCCTTGCGGATGTAGGCACCGAGCCCGCCATCCATCGCCGGCCAGACGGCGTCGTAGCCCGAGAAGGCGAAGCCGGTGCCGTTGATGGCGGCGATCGGGACCAGCGTGGCGAAGATCAGGCCGCCGGTGCTGAAGAACTCGATCCCGCCCGATCTGACCTGGCTCAGAAGGTCGCTGTCGCCGCCGAGCTGGCTGTTCGAGTAGACCGTGATGGCGACCCGGCCGCCGGTCTCCTGCTTGATCCTGTCCGCCGCTTCGACTGCGAAGACGTGGACCGGATGGGTCGCCGGGAAGCCGTGCCCGAACTTCCAGTCATACTCCGCGGCCATGGCGCGGGAGATGAACGGTGCCGACACACCCGCCGCACCGAGCGCCAGCACGACCCCGCGCCGCGATGGCCACGCACGATGATCCTTCACGGCTTTCCTCCTGTCATGATGGTTCTTCTTGTCATGATGGTTCTTCTTGGCATGCTGGTTCTTCTTGGCATGCTGGTTCTTCTTGCCGTGCCAGCTCGATCGTTCTTCCGGGGTCTTCGCGCCGGCGGAGTCTTCGCGCCGGATCTGCGGACCCGCGCCGGCCTCAGGCTGGACGCCGGCCCTCGTAGGCGTCGTCCAGGATCCGGCGAACGGCCTCGGCGGTAACCGGCGCCGGGTTGAGGCCGTTGTCGGTCTCCACGGTGATCGCGACGGCGCGCTCCAGACCTTCCCGCGGGAAGCCGATCTCCCGCAGGCTCGTCGGGAGCCGGGTCTTGACCAGGATGTCGAAGATGGCGCCGCCGAGATTGCCGTCGCCGATCGTGGCGGTCAGGGGTGCGAGCTGGCTTCTGGCGAACCGTTGGTTGTAGGCGGCGACATGCGGCAGGACGAGGGCGTGCGACAGGCCGTGCGGGACCCCGAAGCTGCCCCCCAGCACATGCGCGACCCCGTGCTGGAGCGCGAAGCCGCCGGTGAGCGCCGCGCCGCCGAGATAGGCGCCGTAGAGGAGGTCGGTCCGGGCCGAGAGGTCGCCCGGATCGGCCGAGACCCGCGGCAAGGCCTCCATGAGGACGCGTGCGCCTTCGACGGCGGCGAGCGCCATGACCGGGCTGACGGTCGGGACGTAGATCCCGTCGATGCAATGCGCCAGCGCGTTCATGGCGCTCGCCGCGCTGACATCGAGCGGCAGCGACAGCGACAGCTCCGGGTCGTAGATCACGGTGCCGGCGAGCATGGCGAGGCTCTCGTGCATCCGCTTCACGCCGTCGATCGTGATGCCGCAGAACCCGGTCATCTCCGAGCCCGAATAGGTGGTCGGAATCGCCACGATCGGCAGCGGCAAGTCGAGGGCGATGCCCTTGCCGAGACCGATCGCGGCGCCGCCACCGACCGAGACGAGACAATCGGCGCCCAACTCCCGAGCACGCGCCCGGCCGCTTCGGGCAAGCTCGATCGGTACCTGCGAGACGGCCTCCGGCAGGATTCCGACGCAGGACGCGCCGAGGAGTTCCCGGACCCGCTCCGCCAGGGCGCCGCGGCCCGGGGTGGACAGGACGAGGGCGCGCGTCGCGCCGTGCGCGGCCACCGCCGCGGCCACCTGGGCCACCGTGCCCGGCCCGAAGACGATGCGGGGCGGCACCGCGTTGTAGACGCCGCCCGGCAGGCGGAAGGGAGATCGCGACATCGTCATGCTCACCAATCGGCAATAGTGCCGTCGGGCAGGACGGCGCCTCGCGTGTGGAACGGCTCCTGCACGAAGGGGTGCCTGGCGGCTTCCGCCTCGTTGATCTCGACCCCGAGGCCGGGCGAATCCGGCACGGCCCAGTGGCTGCCGGTGCGCCGCATCGGCACGGACACGACGTCGTCGTACCAGGGTACGGCGCCGCTCATTTCTTCCTGAATCACGAAGTTCGGCGTCGACACGTCGAAATGGAGGGCGGCCGCGCCGGCGATCGGGCCGTTCGGATTGTGCGGCGCCACGCCCATGAAGGCCTGCTCGGCGGCCGCGGCGATCCGCTTGCCCTCCAGGATGCCGCCGGTGTGGTTCAGGTCGGGCTGGACGATGTGGAGCGCGTTCTGCCGGAACAAGGGCTCGAACTCCTTGAAGCCGATCAGACGCTCGCCCGAGGCGATGGGGCAGCCGGCTCGCTCCGTCACGAGGCGCAACGCCTCCGTGTCGCCCGGCAACACCGGCTCCTCGCAGAACATCGGCGCGTAGGGCGACAACTCGTCGATGAATTGCAGCGCGGCGGCGATCGAGGCCGGGCGGCCGTGGAAGTCGATCATGATGTCGACGCGCTCGCCGACCGCATCGCGCAAGACCTGCATGAGGCGCCCGACATGCCGGCGTGACGGGATGTCGACCGAGAAGCCCGAATAGGGAATGAACACGACCTTGAGGGCATCGTAGCCCTTCTCGACCACGGCGAGCGCCTTGTCGCGCAACGCCCCCTCGTCGAAGGTCTCGTAGACCGAGCGCATGTCGCCGAGGCCGAGATGCGTGTAGACCCGGACCTTGTCCCGGGTCTTGCCGCCGATCAGCCGCCAGACCGGCAGGCCGAGGCTCTTGCCGAAGATGTCCCAGAGCGCATGCTCGATGCCGCTGATCGCCGTCGCGCCGATTATGCCGAGGCGGTAGTAGCTGTGCTTGTTGAGGATGCGCAGGATGTGCTCGATGTCGCGGGGGTCCTGCCCCAAGATCAGCGGCGTCAAGTCCTCCACCGTGCCGGTGACGGCACGGGTCTTCCAGTTCAGCGAGGCCTCGCCCCAGCCGTAGAGACCGTCCTGGTCGGTCTCGACCTTGACGAAGATCCAGTTGCGCAGCTCGGCATTGACGACGACGGTCTTCACGCCGGTGATCTTGATCGGGAACGACATGGTGGGGCTCGGCCAGGAAGGGCGGGAGGGCGGCGTCAGGCCGCCGGGCGGACGAGGTTGAGGAGCGGCGCGCCGGCCGCGAGCCGGCGCACGTTCTCGGCGACCGCTGCATAGCGGCGCTGCGGCAGCGCCTCCGTCCAGGCGGAGGAATGCGGCGTCGCGCGGACGTTCGGCAGGGCGTGGAACGGCTGCCGGGAGGGCGGCACGAGTTCGGCCGCGGTCGTCGGGTAGCGGTACCAGACGTCCAGGATCGCGCCGCCGATCCGGCGCTCGGCGAGGGCGTGGTAAAGCGCGTCCTCGTCGGCGATCTCGGCGCGGGACACGTTGATGAGCACGGCCTGCGGCTTCATCCGGGCGAGGGCGTCGGCGCCGATCAGGCCGCGCGTCGTCTCGTCGAGCGGACAGGCGAGCGCCACGAAATCCGAACGGTCGAGGAGCCCGGACAGGCCCTCCGGCGGCAGGACGGCATCCGCGAGGCCGTCCGGGTCGGACGCGGTCCTGCCAACCGCCAGGACCTGCATGCCGAAGGCGCGGGCGCGACGCGCGATGGCCCGCCCGATCCGGCCGAATCCGAGGATGCCGAGCGTGCGGCCGTGGAGTTCGCCGTGCGGCGGACGGTTGCGGTAGAGGTCCGACCAAGCCTCCGGGGTGAAGCCGCGCCGCATCTCCGCGAGACCGATCTGCCAGTCGAGCATGGCCGCCAGCACGTATTCGGCGATCGGAATCTCGTGCTCGTAGACGTTGCAGACGGCGCAGCCCGGGGCGAGCGACGGCAGGTGGATGCCGTCGAGCCCGGCGCCCGGAACCTGCAGGAGCCGGAAGGCGGGACCCGGCCCGCTCCGACGGAAGCGCAGCGAGACGACGACGTCGTCCGGTGCGACCCGGTCGTCGTGAGCGGCATCGAACGCCGCCTCCCGCGGCAGCGCGACGATCTCGATCGGGGTCTTCAGCGAGGCTTGCAGCGTGGCCTGATGGTTCGCGGCCTCACCGATCATGATGATCTTCACGACGGCGTTCTCCCTGCCCGAAGAGGACGCCCGACACCCCTTCAAGTCCAATGATTAATGTTGATCGAGTAAGAAGGAGTGCTTATCAGGCGCCATGGACAGACGGCGGCTCACCTCCTTCATCGCGCTCGGCGAAGAGCTGCATTTCGACCGCGCGGCCCGCCGCTGCGGGATGACCCAGCCGGCGATGAGCCAGCAGCTGCGCCAGCTCGAGGAGCAGGTCGGGGCAAAGCTCGTCTATCGGACCAAGCGCAGCGTCTCGCTCACGCGGGCCGGGGAGGCCTTCCTGGCCGAGGCTCGGCGCATCGTCGGGCAGATGCACCGCGCGGCCGAACTCGCCCGCCGGATCGAGCACGGCGAGATCGGCGAGATCGTCGTCGGCGTCACGGCCCCGGCGCTCTACATCGTCTTTCCCGAGATCGTCGCGCAGTTCGCGCAGGCCCAGCCCCGGGTCCGCCTCGTGCCACGCGAATTGACGACCTTCGAGCAGGAGGAAGCTCTGCGCGACGGCGAGATCCAGGTCGGGATCCTGCATCCGCCGCTCGTCGACGAGGCGCTCGCCTGCCGCGAGATCGCCCGGACCCCGTTCGACCTCGTGCTGTCGCACCGCAATCGCCTCGCCGAAAAGCCGGATCTCGCCCTGGCGGACCTCGCGCGCGAGCGGTTCATCCTCTTCCCGCGAAGGATCGGGCCGCGCCTGTACGACAGCATCCTGACCCTGTGCGGCGAGGCCGGCTTCAGCCCGGAAGCGGTCATCGAGGCGTTCCCGGCGCAATCCATCGTGGCGCTCGCGGCCTGCGATTTCGGCGTCGGGTTCATCGCCGCCGAGGTCCAGCATTTCCGCAGGCCAATGGCGGCGTACCGCCGGCTGGCGGGTCCGGCCCCGAGCCTCACCCTCGGGGTCGCCTATCGGGCCGACGATCCCTCGCCGCTGACGGCGGCGCTCGCCGACGCCGCGGAAGCGGCGGGAACCTGGGTCCGGTGACGCGCCGGGCAGCCGCCCCTGCCCGACCAGGGTGAGCTCGTCCGGGAACGCGACGCTTCCGGGACGCGCGCTCGCATGCAGGAAGAGAGCCCCGGCACGTAGGGTGCGGCCGGCCCTTCCTCGTTGCGTCGCGAGCCGAGTCTTCGAACCGACCTCCCGGGCGCCGCGCCGACGCGTCGGCGACGCGGCGCGCTTGCCGACGCTTGCGAGACCTCGCCCGTCCGGCGCGCAGGCGCTCACGGACCGGCTCTGATGTCGCGCCCGCCGATGTGGACTGCCCGGTCGCGAGGCCGATGCGCGCCGGATCCAGCGGTGCGCGGGACGTCGCCGTTTCACCACTCCGCTGTTAGGCCTTGACGAACCTCCCGCGAGAGGAATACCGGTTGGCATACCAAGCCGGATACCGCGGCCGAGGCGTCCTAGACGCCCCGAGACGCGGGTTTGGTCGCAACGCATCATGTCTCCGGCCTTCCGCCGGATGACAACGGTCGCGTTCATCGTCGCTGCGGTGGATATCGTGCACCGTCGACGGACAAACAAAACGATCGGGAGGAATCGTCGTGACAACAGAGAAAACGAACACGTCGTCGAGGCGACAGGTGTTGTCCGGGCTCGCGGCCCTTCCGCTGATATCGATCGGCTCGTCGCGCGCCAGAAGCGCCGAGTTCGTCTTGAAGTACGCGACGGGCCAGGACCCGACCCATCCGGTCAACCTGCGTGCCGCCGAGGCAATCGCCCGGATCCGTGAAGCGACCGGCGGCCGTGTCGAGATCAACCTGTTTCCGGCCAATCAGCTCGGCTCCGACACGGATCTCATCTCGCAGGCTCGCAGCGGCGGGATCGAGATCCTCAACATCTCGTCGTCCGTGCTCGCGACTCTGGTTCCGTCCTGCGGGATGCTGAACACGGGTTTCGCCTTTCCCGACTACGACCACGTCTGGAAGGCGATGGACGGTGCCTTCGGCGACCACGTCCGCGCACAGATCGTCAAATCCGGCCTGTTCGTCACCGACAAGATCTGGAACAACGGCTTCAGGCAGGTCAGCTCCTCGACGCGGAAGATCACCAGCCCGGACAGCATCAAGGGCTTCAAGATCCGCGTGCCGGTGGCACCGATGCTGACCTCCCTGTTCCAATCGCTCGGCGCCAGCCCGACGCCGATCAACTTCAACGAGGTCTACTCCGCCCTGCAGACGAAGATCGTCGAGGGGCAGGAAAACGCCCTTCCCTTGATCTATACGACGAAACTCTACGAGGTGCAGAACAGCATCGCGATGACGGACCACGTCTGGGACGGGTTCTGGGTCGTCGGCAATCGCCGCACCTTCGCGGGCTTGCCCACGGACCTGCGCGACATCGTCGTGAGGGAGATCAACCGGTCGGCGATCGAGCAGCGGCAGGACGTCGTCAAGCTCAGCGATACGCTGCGTGCGGACCTTCAGACCAAGGGCATCACGTTCGTCGACGTCGATCGCGCGGCCTTCCGCGAGACCCTCGGCAAGAGTGGTTTCTATAAAAACTGGCAGGCCAAGTTCGGCGACGAACTCTGGAACAAGCTGCAGGATGTCGTCGGTCCTCTGTAGGATCCTGCCTCCTCGGGAACGTGTTCTGTTCGCGCGCTCGACGGCGTCGGCGGCGGCATCGTGCCGGACATGCCGGCGCCGGGCGGTCGCTCGCGGGGATCGGTTCGCTGCGGCGGCGCGACCGTGCCGCCGCAGGTCGAGGGAGCCGCACTCATGTCGCAGCTGACGGCGATCTACGAACAGCTGCGGGACGCCATTCTGTCGCTGAAGATGGCCCCGGGTGAGCGGTTCAGCGAACGATCCCTGGAGAGCCGCTTCTCCGGCTCGCGGACCCCGATCCGCGCCGCCCTGGCGCGGCTCGAGACCGACGGGCTCGTCGCCCGGGAAGAGCGAAGCTGGATCGTGACGCCGATCTCGCTCGACGAGCTCGAGCAGGCCATCGAGTTTCGTCAGGTGATCGAGGTCGAGGTGGTGAAGCTCGCCTGCGCGCGGGCTCAGCGGGCGGACATCGCGGTCATCGAGGAGATCCTGGCCTCTTGCAAGGATGATTCCTCGCGCGCGGCGTGGCACCGCGTCGGCTCCGACTTCCACGTCGAACTCGCGCGGCTCACCAATAACGGCTTCTACATCCGCGCCGTCGAGGACCTGATGATCCGCCTGTCGCGCGCACGGTGGCTCGAGGTCTGGACGGTGGAGGGCCGCGACCGGTCCTGGGACGAGCATCACGCCATCCTGAACTTCATCCGCGAGGGCCGCGTCGACGAGGCCGTCGCGGCGATCTCGAGCCACATCGACGGCGTGCGCTCACGCAACATCGGCAGCAGGCTCACGGACGTGCCCTCGCATCAGGTCCGCGGCTTCTCCGTCGTGGGAAAGGCATCATGACCCAACATCCGAACTCCGGCGCGCTGGCCGGGATCCGCGTCATCGAGATGGGCTCGTTCATCGCCGGCCCGTTCTGCGGCCAGCTGCTCGCCGATCTCGGCGCCGACGTCGTCAAGATCGAGCCGCCGCAAGCGGGCGACGTGATGCGCCAGTGGGGCGCCGTGCAGCTCGACGGCAAGTCGCTGTGGTGGCCGGTGATCGCCCGCAACAAGCGCAGCCTGACCCTCGACCTGCGCACCGGGAAAGGCCAGGAGATCGCGCGTGCCCTGCTCCGCGAGGCCGACATCCTGGTCGAGAACTTCCGGCCCGGGACGCTGGAGAAGTGGAGCCTCGGCCCGGACGACCTGTGGGCCACCAATCCCGGCCTGATCGTCGCGCGGGTCTCGGGCTTCGGGCAGACCGGTCCCTACAGCCGCGACGTCGGCTTCGGTGCGATCGCCGAGGCGATGGGGGGCCTGCGCGCGCTCGCCGGCTTCCCGGACCGGCCCCCGCCCCGCGCCGGGCTGTCGATCGGCGACTCGCTCGCCGGCGTCTTCGCCGCCCTCGGCACGGTGGCCGCGCTCGAGGCCCGCCGCAGGACCGGCAAGGGGCAGGTGGTGGATGTCGGCATCACCGATGCCGTGCTGGCGGTTCAGGAAAGCGTCCTGTCGGAATACAGCGCGACGGGCGCGCTGCGGCAGCGGACCGGCACGCGCTTGCCAGGCATCGCGCCGTCGAACCTCTACCCGACGGGCGACGGGCTTTGGGTGATCATCGGCGGGAACGGGGACGCGATCTTCAAGCGCCTGGCGGAGGCCATGGGCAAGCCCGACCTGGCCGCCGACCCGCGCTACGCGACGCACCGCGCCCGCGGCGCTCACCAGGACGAACTCGACGATCTCGTCGCCGCCTGGACGCAGACCCTGCCGCTCGAGCAGCTCCTCGCCATCCTCAAGCGGGCCGCCGTCCCGGCCGGCCCGCTCAACGACGCCGCCGGCATCGTGCAGGACCCTCACTTTCGCGAGCGCGGCGCGGTCGTGGAGGTCGACTGCGAGGAGTACGGCCGCCTCACGATGCAGGGCGTGACGCCGCGTCTGTCGGAGACCCCCGGTGCGGTGCAATGGGCAGGCCCCTCGCTCGGGTGCCACACGCACGAGGTCCTGTCCGAGCGGCTCGGCCTGAGCCCGGCCGAGATCGCCCAGCTCCGGGCCGACGGCGTGATCTGATCCCGCCTGCCCCCATCGCCCGACTCATCCAACGGAAGTCAGCCCGTGTCAGACATCGCGATCTTCACCGCCATCCAGCGCCTGGTGCATGGAAGCGGCGCCCTGAGCCAGCTTCCCGATGAGGTCGACCGCTTCGGCCGGCGCAAGATCCTGCTGGTCACCGATCCCGGTCTCGTGAAGGCCGGCATCGCCGGGCGCGCGCTCGACCTGCTGGCGGGGCGCGAGGTCGAGGTCTTCTCGGAGGTCGAACCGGATCCGAGCATCGAGACGGTGGTCGCCTGCGCCGACCGCGTGCGGGCGCTCGGCTGCGACCTGATCGTCGGACTCGGTGGCGGGAGCGCCATCGACACCGCCAAGTGCGCCTCGGTCATGGCCACCAACCCGGGCAAGGTCGAGGATTACCTCGGCATCGACAAGGTCGGGGCCCCGGGCGTTCCGAAGATCATCATCCCGACGACCGCCGGCACGGGCAGCGAGGTGACGAACGTCGCGGTGCTCAGCCTCAAGGCGCAGAATACCAAGAAGGGCATCGTCAGCCGCTACCTGCTCGCCGACACGGCCCTCCTCGATCCCGAGCTGACGCTCGGGCTGCCGGCCTCCGTGACGGCCGCGACCGGCATGGATGCCCTGACCCACGCGATCGAGGCCTACGTGTCGCGCTTCGCTCAGCCGATGACCGACGACTTCGCCCTCAAGGCGATCCGCCTGATCGGCGAGAACCTGCGGACGGCGGTTCACAACGGCCAGAACATCCGGACGCGCGAGGCGATGCTGACGGGGAGCCTCTATGCCGGCTACGCCTTCGGCAGCGCCGCGACCGGGATGGTGCACGGGCTGGCGATGCCGCTGGGCGGGCAGTTCAACATTCCGCACGGCATCGCCAATGCGGTCCTGCTTCCCCACGTGATGCGCTGGAACCTCGTCGCGGCCCTGCCCCGCTACCGCGACGTCGCGGTGGCCCTGGGCGAGACGGTCGCCCATCTCTCCGTCCGCGAGGGCGCCGAGCGGGCGGTATCGGCGGTCGAGGCGCTGTCGCGCGACGTCGGCATCCCGGTGCATCTCGACGACCTCGCGGTTCCCCGCAGCGCCATGGACGCGCTTGCCCGCGACGGCATGACGAATGTCCGCCAGGTCCGTCCGAACCCGCGCGACGTCACCTACGAGGGCCTGATGGACATCCTCGGCCGCGCCTTCCGGCCGGAGGCGTGACGATGCAGCTGCCCGCCTTCGCCCACATCACCGAGGTCGGTCCCCGCGACGGCCTCCAGAACGAAGCCCGCTTCATGCCGACCGAGGAGAAGGTCGGGCTGATCGAGCGGCTGGCGGCGTCCGGTCTCCGCGAGATCGAGGTGACCTCCTTCACCCATCCGTCGTGGATCCCGAACCTCGCCGATGCCGAGGAGGTCGTGCGGGCGACCCGCCATCTGCCGGTCAGCGCCTATGCGCTCATCCCCAACAAGCGCGGCATGGAGCGGGCGCAGCGCGCCGGCATCGCCGGCATGACCTTCGTCTTCTCGGCGACGGACAGCCACAACCGGCGCAACCTCAACCGCTCGACCGAGGAGTCGCTTTCGGAGATCCTCGACCTGCACGCGGCGGCGGGAGCGGACGGATTGTTGCGGCGGATCTCGCTGTCGACGGTCTTCGGCTGCCCCTTCGACGGCGGGGTGCCGGAGGAGCGCATCCACGCCATCGTGGCGCGGCTCGTCGAGGGCGGGTGCGAGCGGATCGGCCTGTGCGACACGATCGGCGTCGCCGACCCGGTGCAGGTCGAGCGGCTGTCGCGGGGGCTGATCGGGCGTTTCCCGGGGATCGTGTTCGAGCTTCACCTGCACAACACGCGCGGCTGTGCACTCGCCAACACCCTGGCCGGGCTGCAGGCCGGCATCGTCCACTTCGACACCGCCATCGGCGGTCTCGGCGGCTGTCCCTACGCGCCCGGCGCGACCGGCAACGTCGCCACCGAGGACGTCGTGTCCATGCTGGAGGCGATGGGCGTGCGCACCGGCATCGACCAGGCGGCCCTCATGGCAAGCGACCGCCACCTCGCGCAATGGCGCGGCACGCCCCTCGACAGCGCGGTCTGGCGCGTCGCCCAGCGATGCGCCTCGCCCGAGAGCACTCCCTCGGGCGCCTGACCGCCACGCCGTCGATCCCTCCCACCGCAGAGTGACGCTCATGACCCTCTCGCACGCGCATGGTGCGCGCAACGTCTACGCGAATTTCATCGACGGTCGCGACGCGCCAGCGGCGGATGGGCGCACGTTCCAGTCGTTCAACCCGACGACCGGCCAGGTCTGGGGCACGTTCGCCGATTCCTCGGCCGCCGACGTCGACGCCGCCGTCGGGGCGGCCGCGTCCGCCCTGGGCGGTCCCTGGGGGCGCCTGTCGCCCACCCGTCGCGGGCGCCTGATGATGAGATGGGGCGACAAGATCTCGGAGCATGCCGACCGCATCGCCGCTCTCGAGACGGCCCAGAACGGCAAGCTCTATGCCGAGATGCACACCCAGGCCCGGCTGGTGCAGGATTGGCTGTATTACTTCGGCGGCCTGGCGGACAAGGTCGAGGGCACCGTCATCCCGCTCGATCGCACCAGCGTGTTCAACTACACGCTGCGCGAGCCGATCGGCGTCGTCGCCGTCATCGTGCCCTGGAACTCCCCGACCTTCCTGACCATCATGGCCCTGTCGCCGGTCCTGGCGGCCGGCAACACCGTCGTGATCAAGCCGTCCGAGGTCACCTCCGCCTCCGCCATCGAGCTCGCGCGCCTGGCCGAGGAGGCCGGCATCCCGCCGGGCGTGATCAACGTGGTGACCGGATTGCGGGGAGCGGGCGAGGCCCTCGTCGACCATCCCAAGGTGGCGAAGATCAACTTCACCGGCGGGGACGCGGGCGGCCGCGCCATTGCGGCGGCGGCCGGCAAGCGGCTGATCAGCACCGTGCTCGAACTGGGCGGCAAGAGCCCGAACATCGTCTTCGCGGATGCCGATCTCGACCGGGCCGAGGCCGGCGTCCTCGCGGGCATCTTCGCGGCGGCGGGACAGACCTGCGTCGCGGGATCGCGGGCCTACATCCAGCGCCCGATCTACGAGCGCTTCGTGGACAGGCTCGTCGCCCGAGCCGGCCGCATCGTCCTGGGCGATCCCATGAAGCCGGCCACCCAGATGGGACCGGTGGCGACGGCGGCGCAGCTTGCGAAGGACGAGACGATGGTGCGGCGTGCCGTCGCCGACGGTGCCGAGATCCTGGTCGGCGGCGAGCGCGCAACCGTACCGGAATTCCCCGGCGGCTACTTCTTCTCGCCCACCATCCTGCACAACCTCTCGGCCGGGAACTGCCTGCTGCGGGAGGAGGTCTTCGGGCCGGTCCTCGGCGTGATCCCCTTCGACGACGAGAGCGAGGTGGTGACGGCGGCGAACGACACGCCGTTCGGCCTCGCCGCCGGCGTCTGGACGCGGGATCTCACCCGGGCCCACACCATGGCCCGCACGCTCCAGGCGGGCACGGTGTGGATCAACACCTACCGGGCCATGGCCTTCAACTCCCCCTTCGGCGGGTACAAGGACAGCGGCCTCGGCCGGCAGAACGGCATTCACGCCATCGATCAGTACCTGCAGACCAAGAGCGTGTGGTGCGAGCTGAGCAGCGAGATCCAGGATCCTTTCGTCATCAAGGTCTGAGCCGGCCACCGGATCGGCCTTACGCCTCGACCGTGAACAACAAACGCCGACTGTCCTGATCAGATCCGGTTGTCCGGATGCTGTGTCGGAGGGAGCGGCTTCAGGGAGGACGACATGCAACTCGAACTTGCGGATGAGACGCCTGCCTTGCCGGCGGCGTCCGCCAAGCGCGCCTGGGCGCGCACGCTCGACGACACGCTCGGCTGGCTGATCGAGATCCCGGCCGCCCTCCTGGTGGTGGCCGAGGTCGTGGTGCTGCTGGCCGGCGTGGTCAGCCGCTACGTCTTCCACGCCCCCATCGTCTGGTCGGACGAGCTCGCCTCGATCCTGTTCCTCTGGCTCGCCATGCTGGGCTCGGTCGTCGCCTATCGCCG